>NZ_JAGQDB010000100.1:0-7384 GCF_024346495.1 Cyanobium sp. A1C-AMD
TCGGCACCCTGCGCACCGAAGTGCAGGGCACAGGTTTGGTGATCCGCGGCCTGCGTCTGGTCAGTGTCACGAGCCCGCAGCAGGGACTGATCAAGACCCTGCCCTTCCGTGTCAATCAGACGATTCAGAAAAACGCGGTGCTGGCCTCGCTCGACACTCAACAGCAGGCAATCCAGGCCAAGGCCGCCGAGCAGATTCTTCGCTATGCCACCCCTCGGACCCAGGGCAGCATCACGGCTTCGCAGCAAGCTGTGGTGGTGGCGCTGCAGCAGCTGAACGATGCCAAGCGGGCCATGGCCTCCCAAGGCCCGCCTCTCCAACGGCGCATCACACAGCAACACAAGGCCTACACCACAGCCCAATCCCTATTGCGCCAAGGGCTAGCGAGCAGCGATGAGGTGGCCCAGGCCTTTGATGAATGGCTGAACCTCAAAGGAGCATGGCAGCAGCTGCAGGCAGCGCTGCGCTCGCAGGAGCTGGCCTATCAACAAGCAGTGCAGCAAAACCTGCAAAGCCAGATCAACCTGCAGCAACAGAATCAGAACAACCTCGCCACGATCCAGGGTCTACAACTAGCGATCAGCCAATCCACGCTGATCAAGGCGCCGATCACGGGCCAATTGGTGAGCGTCTCCGCCACGGTGGGCGACGCGGTGAATCCCGGCGATCTGATCGCCACATTGATGCCGGCGCAGGGATCGCTGCGGACCTTTGTGCTCGTTGGCTCGCAGGATATCGGCAAGATCAAGGCGGGCGACCAGGCCTTTGTGTCGCCCGCCGCCACACCGGCAATTCGCTACGGGTACCTCCAGGGCTCGGTCACCCAACTCAGCCAGACGCCTGTCACCGAGAAGGAACTGGTCAAGGCCTTTGGCTCCGATGAGGTGGCGCAGAGCATGCTGCAGAGCTTCAACGCCGCCGGGCAGCTCAACCTGCCCTATCTGGTGATCATCGAACTCGTACGCAATCGCCAGGGCCAGCCGATCTGGACCTTCGGCCGGCAGGCACCCTGGGGCGTCCGCGCTGGTGATGGAGCAACTGTCAAGATCGTGGCCTCCCAGGCCGCTCCGCTGTCCCTGCTCCTGCCCTTCCTGCGAGGTGCGTTGTGACGGTCATCCCGTTTGCCCGCCAGTGGATGCGGGGGCTGACCCAGCAGCCACCCTTTCCCCTCGTGATTCAGAGCGACGAATCCGAATGCGGGCTCGCCTGTCTGGCGATGGTGCTGTCGGCAGCAGATTGCCCGCTTGGCCTCGAAAACCTGCGGCGCAGCTATGGCTCCACCCGTGGCGGGATGACCATTCAGCAGCTGTGTGATCTCAGCGCCATGAAGGGTCTCCGGGCCATCCCAAGCCGTGGCCGCGTGACAGCGACAACAACGCTGCCGTGCATTCTTTATGTTCGCGATGAACATTTCAGCGTGCTTTGGAGGGTGAGCAACGAACGGTTTTGGATCGCTGATCCGGCCGATGGCCTCCTGATCCTCAATCGGCAGGAATTCGACACGTACTTCGCTGACATCCTGATCACCATGCGGCCGATGAAGCCCGTGCTCGATCAAGCGGTGCTTGAGGCCAAGCGGCAGGATCAAGCCCCTGCCTCCATCTTTGATTCGGTTCCTCGCGAGGGCAGTTTTCTGCTCATCCTGCTGGCGCTCGCAGCTGTGATCTCGATCTTCAGCCTCGCCAATGCCGGGTTCCAGGACATCTTCATGACCTATGTGGTTGAGGAAGGCAATATCTACTGGAGCAAGGGAATTGCCATCGCCACGATCACCGTGGCGGTGATGATGGCCGTCAGCAGCCTTTGCCTTCAGATTCTCGTTCTGAGGCAACTGCAATCCACGATCCTGATTTGGAACAAACGGCTCTTTGGATCCCTCTTTAATGCGCCATATAGCTTCTTCATCAGCAAGACATCCGGCCTGATCGTTTCCCGCCTGAATCAGGTGGATGAAGCTCTGCAGGGATTTCAAGGTTGCCTGCTCAGTGCCGTGATGGGCTGTCTAAACCTGGCGATCTACCTGGTTGCCGTTGTGCTGGTCAGTCCGCCCCTGGCATTGCTTTCCCTGCTCGCCATGGCCGGCTTCGGAGCTGTTGGTTTGCGTTTTTATGGATTGAATCTTCAGAACAACTACTTCTATCGCGAAGGTCAATGCCGCTCCTCCAGCGCAGAGTTCAAGTTGATCAGTGGCCGTGAACAGCTTGTGCTCGAGGGCTGTGATCAGGCCATGCAACAGGATCTGGCGGCGGGATACCTCAGCCAGGGCCAGGCGGAGCTTCGACTGGAAACGACAGCTGCTGTGAATGAATTGTTTGTCGGGGTTGTTGACCAGTTACTCAACGGACTACTGCTCGCAATCTCGGGCTTTTTGATCATTCGAGGTGAACTCACAACGGGCTCCTATACGGCCATCAATGTGCTGATCGGCACAGCCATGCAACCGATCCGTTCAGTGGCTGGAATCATCGAGACAATCCAAAACTCCGCCGCAGCATTTAACAAGGCCAACGAGCTCTTTCACCCAGAAGTTGCAATCAAAACCAAAGATGCCAGCCACTCAGATAGTGTCCTTGCATGCAGGGATTTATCATTCTCCTACTCACTCTATAGCGAACCAGTCTTTGATCATGTCAATCTCACTCTGAAGGCGCGCGGAGAAAAGCCGATCCTTGTACGCCTCGACGGCGACACTGGCAGCGGCAAGACAACCTTCGTGAACCTGATTCTCGGCTTGCTGGAGCCATCAGCTGGCGACATTCAGATTGACGGACAGCCACTTCATTCCCTCTCCCGAAAGGAACGCCATGGGTTGGTGCAACTGGTTGATCGCAATCCGCTGATTGTTGGCGGCAGCATCAAAAGAAATTGCTTCCTCGCACGCCCCTACGATGCCACTCTTTTTTCCAAAACCCTCAGGTCACTTGGCCTGCATGAGCAATCATTGTTTCGAGATCAGAGCGATCGCTATCTGACGGATGCAACCTCCCTCAGCACAGGCCAAGGGGTGATGATCGCGCTGTTGCGTGCAGCGCTGCTGCAGCCCAAGCTACTGGTTCTAGATGAAGCGCTCACCAGCCTGCCTGAAGCCCTGCATAGTCCAGTGCTCGTTGGCCTGCGTAACCTTGGCCTGCATGTGCTGATCATTCAGCATGGTGTCAGCTCAGCACTGACCAGTATTCCCACACTCACCATGGCGCAACTCAAACGCCAGACGAGCGATGCAAGCTGAACGAGCAGCGTCTAGCCGGGAACCAGAGCAGCTTGGCGGAGCCTGGCTGAGTGCATCTGAGTTTGCCCGAGTTCTGCTCGAGAAGGCACATCAGTTTCCACCACTCAGATCTGTACATTTGCAAGAGCAGCTGACCGCCATCTGCGAACAGGAAACCGTGCAGGCTGGTACGCTGCTCGCCATTGTGGAAGAGAGCCTATCGCTCCACCCATGCCTCTACGATCCCTCACTCCTTGAGGGGCTGGTGCAACAAGCTCCGATCAGCTTCGCACTGAGGCATGGCTCCTTTTTAGCAGCCAATCAGCTGGCAAGCTGTGATCCAGAACTCCTGCGAGACTCAGCGACCAAGCTGTATTTCGTAGGCGAGGCCATCCCCGAGCAGAAAGTCAGCAAAAATCAGTTCGTCAAGATCTTTATTGATCAACGCTGGCCATGGTTTGCCGGCCTCCTCTTACTTGGGATTCCAGGCATTGTGCTGTCAGCCCTAGCCTCGCTGCTGCAGGAGCCTTTATTCGACAAATACATTCCTGAGGCTGCACTACATGCTGTTTTGCTGGTCGGTCTCGCCTCGATGGCGATGCAACTGACAGGCCAACTGATCACCAGTCTCAGTGGCCTCAGCACCACATTCCTGAATGCCAGGATTGACCTGGCCACTCGCATGGCCACCGCCAATCGCTTTCTCAGGGCGGCCTCCCATGCGTTACCCAAAAGGGATTTTGGCAGCTGGCGTCTGTCATTCATGACAGCGGGTGCATTTCTGAGCTCCTTCGAAACGGCATTTATCAGCATCCCACTGGCGCTCATCACGATGGTCGTAAACCTGGCCGTGATTGGCTCGCAAACGGATCTCACCGCTGTCGGACAACTATTCGTGCTGATGCTGATACCAGCTGTGATTAACATGATCATCTCCTACTTCAGTATCAATCTCTCCCTAAAATCTCTCAGCTCTGAAACAAGGCTTGAAACGATTATCTACGAAGTAATCCGCAATATTCGCGACATCTGGCAAACCGACACTCAGGCAAACTACATCAGCCGCTTCAACCGCTCCCGCGAAGCCATCGCATCCAACATGGTGAATGCAGGAATGCTGGGGGCCAGCACTTCTGTCATCAACACGCTGGCGACAGGCCTGTTGTATAGCTTTGTCTATCTCCAATTCTATCGAAGCCTCACCAATACGCCTGGAGGTGTCTCAGTAGGCTCTCTGTTGGTGATCTATTTTGCCATTGGAACCATCGGTGGTGCGCTGGATTCAATCAGCGGCGATCTTGTTAACCTGGCCCAGGTTTTGCCCACTTATTGGGCTCCCAACATCATCCGAGATCTCACTGCATTCCGGCCGAAACCATCCGTACAGAATGCCTGCGCGATCAGTGCCATCACCCTTGAAGACCTCACCTACACCGCTACCGACGTCGATGGCCCCTTCAATAAGCCGATCACACTTCGAATCACCAGTCCACAAGCCGTGGCCATCGTGGGGCCATCAGGCTCCGGCAAGTCCACCCTTTTACGGCTCCTGCTGGGCAACCTGAAGCCCAACAGTGGCCTGATCCGGCTGATCGATGCGGATGGCATGGTGATCAACCAACAGCTCAGTGACTGCGGCACGCTGGTTCTGGCACAGGATGTGCGCTTGTTTGGCAGCCGGCTGCGCGATGTGGTCGACCCCCAGGCGATGCATAGCGATCAAGAACTTGAAGAGGCAGCCGAAGCCATACAACTCAAAGAGGTGCTGGAGAGCCTGCCACTGCGGTGGAAAACACCTGTCAACGAATACTCCCGCGATCTCTCTTTGGGCCAACTGCAATTATTCAAGATTTCACGTGTACTGCTACGGCCCTACAGCATTGTGATCAGCGATGAGCCCACGTGTCATTTACCCGAAGACCTGCATCTCAAGGCCCTTGCCACGATTAATCAGAATTGCTCACTGCACCTGAGTGCGATCCACCGCAGCAGTGGCTTCGCTCAGTTCGAGAGTTTTCTTTTGATCCAGCCCGATGGCTCGATCACAGTCCAGGCTGAGCCACCGTCATGAGATGCCATATCCCACAAAGCATCCTCTGGGTAGCCCTGTTCATCCTGCCGGGCGCTGTCGCTTGGGGCGCTGGCGCGACCCCCCTCGATGGCAATGAGGGCTACAGCTGCAAACCCGCCGCCCTGCGCACCCAACAATGGGGGCTGCTGAATCAGTTTTCGTTCTGCCAACTCTCCAGCAGCAGCGGCAGCGCAGATGTTCCGGGGAGGCAGAACAGCAGCCCCCCTCTCTCTCTTGCGCAGGTGCTGAAGCTGGGGCTGGATGCTGATGCCTCGATCGCCGCCCAACAGCTCGCCGTCCAATCAGCGAAGTACCAACTGCAATCGGCAAAGGGCAGCTGGTGGCCTTCGGTTTCGATGAGCAACAGCTCCGTTCTGTTTACCGACATCCGTGGCAATGGTCTGATTGGTTCATCACCAGCCACGGCAGGCACCTCCATCAACCCCTTCAACGGCAGCGGCAGCAGCAACAGCCAAGGAAGTTCTAACAGTAGCTATACACAGATCTATCCCGTTGTCACCATCCAGTGGAACCTGATCAACCCTGTTCGCTATCCACAAATCGCTGCAGCACGCAAGCAGCTTGAACTCGCCGACTCCCAGCTGCGCCAAACCAGGAGCGATCGCAGCCTCAGCCTCACCAGGAACTACTACCTCTACCTGCTCAACGGCTATCAAGCTGGTGAACTACTGAAACTCATTCGGATCCAGAATCAGATCCTTACTGATACCAACAAGCGTCTGGCCTCAGGGCTGCTGCCTCGCTACATCGCTCAACAGACCACCCGCGATCTTCTTTCCTATCAATCGAGGCTTGAATCCGCCAAACTCAATCAGCTCAATGCAGAAAGTAATGTATTGGCAGCGCTTAACACTGCCAGCCGTGAATCCTCGGCCTCGGACCCACGCAGCAATGCCACAAGCCTCGATCAAGCACTAGAAAACCTCGCCCAGGCAGGGCTTTCACCCAACATTGTTGATGTGCAGGTGTGGCCCCACTCCCGAAATGAGACTTTGGCACTGGCGGAACAGCATTCCGAAAACCTTAAACAACTTCAGCTGCAGGCCGGCATCGCAAAAGACAACGCCAATCAACAGTGGGGCTCAATTTTGCCGACCATTGGCCTTCTGGGCTACGCAACCTATCAAGGCACGATTCCAGATCAGCCTGCTGGCAGCTACTCAGGATCGCTGGCCAACTATGCGGGGCTGTCCATCACATGGAATCTCTTTGATGGCTATGCCACGCGTAATCAAGCCAAATCTTATCAGAAAACCGAGGCGTCTTTTCAGAAACAACTGCTCGATGGCAAGTCTCAGCTCAGTATCCAGATCCAGACACTGCTGAACCAACTCAATGCCAACGTCAGAATGATCCACCTCTTGCTGCAGGCTACCGAGTCTGCAGCCGGGATCGCTTCTGATCTGGAAATCAGACAAAGGGTGGGCTACGCCACCAGCATTGATCAACTGGAATCAGCCCAGGACGTTCACGAATCACGCCTGCAGCTACTTGATGCACTGGCTCAGTATGTGTCCGCCTATCTGCAACTAGCATCGCTGTGCGGATTCGAAACTGGAACTTGACTCTCCACCGGCCCAACAGTTTACAAGCAACCCAAACGGCTTAATCAATAAGATCAGCCTCCACCTCAATGACTGCCTCCATTTTTTGCACGACTTGCTTCTCCAAATCAATTAGGGCCTCCTGAGAAAGTGAATTCGGGGTCAGCCTCAACAACAATGGATCTTGGTTGAGCACGCAGCCCGATCATCACGCTGCAGACATCTGAGGCTTCAGTGGCACAGTGCGACTACTACGATCGCCTTCTTTGACCAGGTGAAGGCATAGCAAGGCCGCAAAAAAGATAAAAAGAAGCTCCAACAGCTTCTCGAGGTTCATAACAAGTACATTCAGTGCAATGGTTGCACCTTGGGTGACAGCGAGCTTCTCGCGGATCAGACCCAATCCAAACCGTCGTTTACCCTGACCGATCTTTCCCTCGACGGCATTTCGTTGTCTCTGATCATCCAGGAACTGGCGCTTCTCTTCAGCCAATAACTCTGGATCACTCTTGGGGCGTCCGAGCCTTGGGCCACTCAAGC
>NZ_JAGQDB010000101.1:0-7348 GCF_024346495.1 Cyanobium sp. A1C-AMD
CCGTGCCCGAGCTGGTGATCTCAGTCCAGCCGGTGCCGGTGGGGCCGCCCGTGCCGCCCATGCTGGCGTCACCCCACACGGTGACCGAGCCGTCGCCCTTGAGGGCCGCAAAGGCGCCCTGGCTACTGAACAGGTTGGTGTAGCCGGTGGCCTTGGCTGCCGGGGCCACCGTGGTGTTGCCGCCCTCTAGGGCGCTGCCCCAAACGCTGATGCTGCCGTCGGCCGTGAGGGCCGCAAACGAATTGAGCGTGGAGTACACCTGGGTGTAGCCCGTGCCGGCGGGGGCCCCAGAGCCGCCATTGTTGGAGTTGCCCCAGGCGGCCAGGGAGCCGTCCTGGCGGACCGCCACAAAGGCCGAGCTGTTGCCGTACAGCTGGCGGTAGCCGCTGTCGGTGGGGGCCTTGAGGTAGGTGAGGGTCGGTGACGTTGAGGTGCTACCACCGCCGAAGGCCGAATCGCCCCAGGCAGCGATGGTGCCGTTGGCGTCGATCGCCGCCATGGCCCGGCTGGTGTTGACAACATCCAGCCAGCCAGTGCTAGTGGGTTTGCCCGTAGCGCCGGTATTGGTACCAGTACCAGTCGAACCCCAGGCGGTGATTGAGCCCCTGGTGGAGTCGGTGGTCGCGAATGCGCCGTAGGAGGCGGTGCCGGTCTGGAAGTCGTTGGCGGTGACGCGGGTGAACGGTAGTGAGTTGTTTACGCCGCTTGAGCCGATGCTGTTGGTGTTGCCCCAGGTGCGGATCGTGCCATCGATCTTTTGCGCCGCGAAGCCGCCACCGTTGGCGTAAATGCGGATGTAGCCAGTGCCGGTGGGCGAGGCGGTGCTAGTGGCGCTGAAGGCACCACCGCCAAGGCTGTTACCCCAGGCGGTGATGCTGCCATCGTTTTTGATGGCAGCAAAGGCGTTTCGGCTGGCCGAAATCATCTGGTAGCCGGTGCCCGTGGGCTCGCCCGTGGCGCCGTTGCCGCTAGAGCCCCAGGAGACACGAGCGAGCCGTCGTTTTTCAACGCGGCGAAGGCCTTCTCGTTGGAGGTGATCACGGTGTAGCCGGTGCCGGTGGGGGCATCGGCCTGGAGGCCGCCGTTGAGGGAGTTGCCCCACACCTTCACCTGGCCGTCGGTGGTGAGCGCCGCGAAGGCGCTCAGGTTGCGGAACTGCTCGCCCGTGGCGCCAAGGCCATCGGGGCCGCCGAGGCTGGTGCCGGTGCCCGGGCGCTGGCCGGGCAGGGTGTTGCTGGCGCTCACATCCAGCTTCACGAGCTGGGGGGTGCTGCCTGCGGCATTGGTGGCCGTGACATGGACGTATTGGTCGACTGCGGTGCCGAGGCCCACCCGGCCGCTGATCACGCCGGTGTTGGGGTCGAGGCTCAGGCCCGGCGGCAGCACCCCATTCGGCGGCAGCACCCCATTGGTGCCGATCACCACATTCTTAATGGTGTGGAAGTTGTTATTGCTGGCGCCGGTGGTGCCCGTGAAGCCGAAGGCCCACAGCGCCTTATCGGTGGTCTGCCAACCAGTGACATTGGTTGTGTCAGAGGCCAACACATTGTTGACCCATACCTGCAGGCGCCCCTCGGCGCTCATTGCCAGCCTGAAGGGTAAGTAGGTATTGCTTGTATAAAGGGCGCCGGTAAAGGGGTTGGCGACAGTGGTACCAGAAACCCGCTGCCCGCTCAACCAAACAGCCACCTCCAGGTTGGCATTGCTGGTGGCGCCGGTTGGCAGTTCAGTGATAACAACGCGCAGGCCCTTGCTGTGATCGCCGGGGTTGCCATAGTTGAAGCTGATGCCGCCGCCGCCAACCGTGGTGCCGCCGCCCACCTTGTAGTTGAAGCTGGCCGTAAATGCCGTGGGGTTCTGCTCACCCTGCCCCAGGAATTGAACCCAGCTGGTTTGATTGTTCGTATTCTGGGTTAGTTCAATCGCACCGCTATTGAATCGGCTATTGCCATTGATGTAGGCACCGGCGGGCAGGCTCCCGGCGTTCGCCAGCGTGGTGCTGATCAGGGTCTGGGGCGCCACGCTGTAGGTGGTGGGGCCGGCGCTGCCGGCCGCCGCGATGGCAATCGTGGTGGGCACTCCAGGTAAAATTGCCTGGGTAGAGGAGCTGCTGAAAACCGGGGCACCAGAGGCCAGGTTCAGCCTGAATGGTTGTGAGGTGGCGCCATCGGCATTGGTGGCCACAATGTTGAACACGTGCTGGCCCGCGCTCGCCGCCGTGGTGGGCGTACCGGAGATCACACCGGTGCTGGGGTCGAGCAACAGACCGGCGGGCAAGCCCCCGTTGGTCACGATCGCGAGATTGTCGATGCTGTGACTGCTGGTGTTCGCGCTGGTGTTGGCGGAGCCCAGGGCGAACTGCCAGTTGGAGCGGTCGGAGGCGTTCACCTTGCCGCTCAGGTTCGCGTTTAAAACCTGGGCGCTTTCATAGCTGACCGACAGCACATTGGCCGCATCGAGCTTGATCTGCACCGGCTTGGCCCCGCTGCCAAAACTGACGGGCGCCGAGGCGATGAGCGTGCCGTTCCAGCGCACCTCAACGGACGAGGGCACTGTTGTGATGATAGCCCCCGCCTTGGTATAGGCCTCGAGGAAGCTGACTACGAGGCCGTTGCTGCCGACCATGGAGGTCGCGCTGCCTGTGGTGCTGGTGAGCGTGCCGTAGTTGAAGCTGGTTCCGCTTGCCGTAGTACCGCCGACGGTGACACTGCCAGCGCTGTAGTCAAAAGCCGCGGTGAAAGACCCGGGGCTGGCGGTTCCCAGCTTGGGCAGGATGAGCGCGCCGTTGGTGCTAGCGCTGCCCGGGTTAAGCGCAGCCGAACCACCGCTGATTTGGGCGTTGCTCAGCACCCAATCCGATGGCAGGGCGGAGAAACTCGTTTCAAATAAGGTCGCTGGAGCGATCGAATACGTCGGCGAGCCCGTGGCCGCTACAGCAAACGATGATCCGGCGACGGTGCGGGTGAAATCAGCGCTAGCAGCGCTGGTGAACACGGGCGCCGCCAAGATCAGGCCCGATTGGTCCCAGGCCTGGGAAAAGCGTTCCGTTTGGGCTTTGATGGGCTCGGTTGTATAGCCAAGCGTTAAATCGCCGCCCAGGGCGGCCGAACCGGTGGGGGTGACGCTGGCGGCCACCGCGGCCCCCGTGAGTGCCGCCAGCCCATCAACAAAGCTTCGCCCCTCGCTCGACGCCGCCACGGAGCAGCCGTAAAGCAGGATCTCGGCCCCGGGGGCTAGGTGCTGCCGCCAGCCGGCCATGGCATCCGCACGCAACTGCAGGGTGGCATTGCTGATCCGTTGCCCGGCCAGAAGCAGCGCGCCCGGTTCGCCGTGGCTGATGACGCGAACGACCGAGGCGCCCGGATGGGCGGCCAGGGCAGCGCCGATCTGGCCGATGGCACCCTGGCCCGGCTCCAGCACTACCACCCGCGCGCCGGCGAGTTCTGCCTGCGGCACCGAGCCCGCGAGCTCGGGGCTGAGCAGCACCAAGTTGAAGGGGTCGCCGGCTGGCGGCGGCCCCGCCGCCGCACCGCCAGTTTTGGCGGCAGGCCGGCCGCAGACTGTTGCAGACAGGCCAAAAGCCCCTTTGCTCTGGCTGGCGCGCAACGCGGTAACGGCCACAGATGTTAAACCAATAATTATTGGGTTAATATTACACTATTGCACTAAGTTAAGCGTCAGATTGACGCATTAAAACGGCTCCTCAAATGGGTAGTCAGTCATCACTACAGCTTGGCGGCCCTAGCCATGTTATCATTCTTGCGGATTGCATTAAAAGCACATTAGCGTTCAAATATAATAGTTTGCCGTTTAAATATGGTCTCTTTTTTGTTCTAAATGCAAGACTTCTGTTAGGATTTAAAAATTGCCCAGCTTCCTAGCCCTCCCTATGGATAACGTCGTGACACAGCAGAGACGGGTCCTGAATGTGGGCGGCCAGTCCCGCGGAATCCAACTCCCTAGCCCCTACGCCACGTTTGAGCAGGTTCTGCTTGATCTCGATCCCGGGGTCGGCGCCGACATCGTGCTCGACGTGAGAGAGCTCACCAGCCTGGAGCCGCAGCAATTTGATGCCATCTATTGTTCCCACAACCTCGAGCATGTGCGCCAGCACGAAGTGCCCGTGGTGCTGGCCGGCTTTCGCCATGTGCTCAAGCCCGGCGGCCTGGCCCACATCATCGTGCCCGATCTCCAGGAGCTGATGCTCGCCTGCGTCCAGAAGGGGATCGACCTCGATGGCCTGCTCTACGAATCGCCCATGGGTCCGATCACCCCGCTCGATGTGCTATTTGGCCACGGCGGCATGATCGCCCAAAGCGGCCAGGATTATTACGCCCATCGCACCGGCTTCAGCAGCCGCACCCTGGCCAATGTCGTGGAAGCCAGCGGCTTTAGCCCGATGTTCTGCCAGCAGGGCAACCTGGAACTCAACCTGATCACCTTCAACGGCGATCCCGACCCCGAACTCGCGGCCCTATTTAATCTGCCCCTCGACAGCCCAGAGCCGTCAGCAGGCTTCTAGGGAATCGGCGATGGCTTCCGTGCCAAACGGCCCTCTGGCCGCAGCGATTGCCCTGCATCAGCAGGGTCAGCTGGAACAGGCGCGCCAGGGCTATGGAGCGATCCTGGCGAGTGATTCGGGCAACGCTGCTGCCCATCACTACCTGGGGTTGCTGGAGCACCAGAGTGGCAACCCGATGGCTGCGCTGCCGCACCTGCAAACAGCGGTGCAAAGCGAAGCGGCTGAGCCCTTTTACTGGGTAAACCTGGGCAACCTGCTCAAGGATTTGCAGCGGCCCCAGGAGGCTGAGTCTGCCTACCAGCGCGCCCTGGCCCAGGAGCCCGGCGACGCCCTGGCGCTCTACAACCTTGGCCATCTCTACCAGCTCTATGGCCGCTGGAACGAGGCGGCCGCCAGCTTTGGCCAGGCCACAGCCGCCCAGGACGACTTCGTGCTCGCCTGGCAAAAGCTCGCCGCTATGGAGCTGCGCGCCAACCGGCGCGAGCAGGCCTTAGCGGCGGCCGAACGGGCCGTGGCCCTGGCGCCCGATGACGCGACGAGCTGGTTTCACCTGGCCGATGCCCTGGGCCGCTTCGAGCGCTGGCCCGAGTCCTTGGAGGCCCTAGAGCGCTCCCTTGCCCTGCAACCGCAGTTTGCCGAGGCCTGGAACAACCTGGGTCTGGCGCGCAAGCAGCAAGGCGATCTAGCCGGGGCAGCGGCCGCCTTTGAGGCCGCCCTGGAGCAGGCCCCGCCCAGCGATCCGGCCAACGCCTCGCTGGCGGCCGAAACCTGTTCCAACCTGGCCCAGCTCGAGCTCGACGCCCACCAACTCCAGGGCGCCCAGCAGTGGAGTGAGCGGGCGCTGGCCTTGGATCCCCAAAACGCCCAGGTGCAGTTCACCAAGGGCAACGTGCTCAATGCCTTAGGGCAGTACGAGCTGGCGGCCTCAGCCCTGCGCCGGGCCCTAGAGCTCCAGAGCGATTTCCCCGAGGCGCTCAACAATCTCGGCAACATCCTGCTCAACCTGCAGCGCCACAGCGAGAGCATTGCCATCTTTGAACGGGCCATTTCCCAGCGCAGTGATTACGCCGAGGCCCTGGCCAATCTGGCCAATGCCCAGCGCGAAGCCAGCTTTCCCGACCTGGCCGAAAAGGCCCTGCTGGAAGCGATTCGGATCAATCCCGAGTTCGCCGCTGCCCACTCCAACCTGGGCAATGCCTATTTCGACCAGGGCAAGGTGGATATGGCCCTGCAGAGCTACCACCGCGGCATCGACCTGGGCCAGGACGATCGCGACTTTGTGCCCAACTATCTGTTCGCCCTCAACTACAGCCCCAGCGCCAGCGATGCCCACCTGGCCGCCGAGGCCCGGCGCCTGGCCCAGGCCAAATTTGACGCCCTAGGTAGCGAGGCACTAGGCAGCAAGGCCCTTGCCCTGGCACCAGCGCCAATCGGCGCGCGCCGGCTACGGCTGGGCTATGTGTCGCCCGATTTCTGGATGCATCCGGTGGCCCGGTTTCTGCTGCCGGTGCTCGAGCACCACGACCACAGCCAGTTTGAGATCTTCGCCTACTCGTCGCGCTATCTCAAGGATGGCTTCACCAGCGAGATCGCCAAGCGGGTGGAGCACTGGCGTGATGTCCACCCGCTCGATGATGCATCCCTGGCCGATCTGATCCGCGCCGATGGCATCGACCTGCTGATCGACCTCACCATGTACTCCCGCGATTGCCGTCCGGGCCTGTTCGCCCGCAAGCCGGCGCCGGTGCAGATCACCTACCTGGCCTATGTGGGCACCACCGGCCTGGCCGCCATGGACTACCGCATCACCGATCGGGTGCTCGATCCGCCCGAAGGCGGGCCCCTGCCCTTCAGCGAGCAGCCCTTGCGTCTGCCGCGCTGCTGGTGGAGTTTTGCCGTGCCGCCGCCGGTGGTTGCCATCCCCGAGGTGGTGCCGCCCCCCTGCCTGGGCAGCGGCGTGATCAGCTTCGGCAGCCTGAATAACTTCGTGAAGGTGAACGAAGGGCTGCGCGAGCTCTGGGCCCAACTGGTCGCCAGCGTGCCCGGCTCGAGGCTGGTGCTGCACATCAAGGAAACCAGGGCCCGCCTGGGATTGCTGGAGTTCTTCGCCGAGCGCGGGGTTGCGAGCGATCGAATCAGCCTGATCGGCTATCAAAACGGGCCCGATTACATGGCCACCTACGGCCAAATCGACATCGCCCTCGACACCTCCCCCTTTGCCGGCGGCACCACCAGCTTCGATGCCCTCTGGATGGGGCTCCCCCTGGTGACCCTGGCCGGCGAGCGCAGCTCCAGCCGCGGCGGCGCCAGCATTCTCACCAGCCTGGGCCGGCCCGACTGGATCGCCCGCAGCCCCCAGGAGTACATCGCCATTGCCCAACGCCTCGCCGCCGATCCCCAAGCTCTGGCGACAATCCGCAGCGGCCTGCGCGCCGAACTGCAGGCCTCGCCCCTGATGGATAACGCCGGCTTCACGCGGGAGCTTGAAGCGCTCTACCTGCAGGCGTGGGACGAGAGGAGTGGGGGCGGCTGAGCAGGCGGCCGTAGTCGATGCTCAACTTGAGGGTCTGGCTGGTGAGGGTCTGGCCGGTTAGGCCCGGGCGGATGGGGGCGGCAGGGTGCCCCGCACCCGGCCCTGGTTGGATCGGCGCCAATTGCACGCTTCAGCTGGGAGAGTCAGCTGGGACGGTCCAAACGCTTGAGCCGCAGGTCGCTCACGCCGGCGATGGCTTCAAAGTCAGCGTCAAAGCTGACAAGTAAGGCGTTGTGGTGCAGGGCCACGGCTGACACCAGTAGATCCAGGCTGGGCACCGTGCGGCCGACCTG
>NZ_JAGQDB010000102.1:0-7314 GCF_024346495.1 Cyanobium sp. A1C-AMD
GCGTCAGCTCCATTTCGGGGCAGTGGAGCCGGTGGCTGAATTTCTGGAGCATCGCGTGCGCTGGGTGGAACTGCTGCCTGAGCACTGGCCGCCCAACGCATCTCTGACTGTTGCGTGAGCAAGCTGTCAAGCGACATCGAAAACTGAGCCACTTCCGACACCGAAAACTGCGCCACCCCTGAGCAGGTCTGGGGCCTTGTTTCCGGAGTGGTTCCGCTTTGGCTGCTCCGGCGGTGCCTCTGCTTGCTCATGGTTTTCTTGTCTGGTTGCGTTGGTTGTCGTCTGTCATTGATGCCGGTGAGGTTGCTCCGGCTGTTTTCCCCTCAGACCTCCTTGGCTGGTGTCGGTGGCGGTAAGCCGCCGACACCAGCCAAGGAGGAGCCGCCCGCCTGCGGGCGGAACAGTCCAGATCTGCGCTTCTCCCTCAGCCGGTAGCTGTCGCCGCGGATCGTCACCACGTGGCTGTGGTGCAGTAATCGATCGAGGATCGCCGCCGCCACCACCTGATCGCCGAACACTTCATCCCACTCCTCGACCGGGCGGTTGGAGCTGATCAGCACGCTGCCCTGCTCATAGCGGCGGGAGATCAGCTGGAAGAACAGGTGCCCGGCCGCTGGTTCGAGCGGCAGGTAGCCCAGCTCATCAATGATCAGCAGTTTCGGTTTGGCGTACTGAGCCAGCCGCATCTCCAGCGTTCCCTGCTGCTGCGCCTTGACCAGGGCGCCGAGCAACTCCATCGCTGTGGTGAACTGCACCGTGTAGCCACGGGCCACCGCCTCTCGGCCCAGCGCCACCTCCAGGTGCGTCTTGCCGACTCCCGGTGGGCCGAGCAGCACCACGTTGTCGCCATTAGCGACCCAGCGGCAGGTGGCCAGATCACGGATCTTGCCCGGATCGATCGAGGGCTGGGCCTCGAACTCAAATCCCTCCAGCGTGCGTACAAAGGGGAAGTGGGCGATGGTCATGGCCATCGACAGCCGCCGCTGCTCCTTGCTCGCCACCTCGGCGGCGCAGAGCCAGGCCAGGGCCTCGCGCAGATTCAGCTGCCGCCTGGCGGCTTCCTCCAGCAGTCCGTCCAACTGCTCGCGGATCGCGCCCAGCCGCAGCCGGCAGAGCATCCCGTCGAGATCCTCCACCAGCCGCTGGATCTCGGCCAGTTCAGCGGCAGTCATGCCAGAGCGAGATGGCGCCGGTGGTTGTTGCGTGCTGCGTGGCATCAGCCCACCTCCGCCACAACAGCCGAGTAGTCGCTCAAGGGCCGTGCCAGCGACGAGCGCCGCACTGACTCCAGCGCCACCACCTCCGCCATGCCGGTGGTCTCGCTCTGGATAGCGGCCTCGATCGCCCGCTGCGGCACCAGTCCAGCCCAGTGGCCGGCGATCACCTGGCGGATCCGATGGTTCGCCGCCTGGCGGCTATGGCGCGCCACGATCCGGCCTCCCTGGCGGATCAGCACCTGCTGATCACGGATCTGCACCATCACGTTCTGACGTACCAGTGCGGCAGGCACGCTGTACCAGTTGCCCTCCACCTGGACGCAGCAATCCTTGGCGACACGACGGCTGAACTCCTGCTCCGCCAGATACGACGGTTTGCCATTCAGCGCCAGCAGCGCCCCGGCCTCCGCACGCTGGAAACGCAGCAGCGGCTGCTCGCCCGTGGTGCCGTGGATGCGCAGATCGGCGATCTCCCGGTTCCACCATTCCAGATGGCTCTCCATCTGGCCCCAGGTGTCAAAGCGGTGTCCAGCAAGGCCACTGCGTTTCACATAGCCCACGCCGCGCTCGTCCTTCCCCTTGGTCTGCGGGCGGTGCGGCCAGCAGGCCTTGGGCGTGAATCCCCAGTGCCGGGCAAAGGCGGCAAAGATGGGATTGATCACCAGTTCTCCCGTTCTGGGGTTGTTCAGGGTGATCAGCGCCCGGGCGTTATCGACTAGGACCTGCTCGGGCACCCCATCCCAGAAGCGGAAGGCCTCCTCCAGCGCCTGCAGCCAGTGGCGCTGCTGTTGCTGCCGGTACACCCGGATCATCTGCCGCCTGGAGTACCCCAGGGTCAGCACGCAGAAATGCACCTTGGTCCGCACCCCACCGATCGGCACCCACAGCTCACCAAAGTCAGCCTGCAGCTGCTTTCCGGGCCTGGTCTCGTAGCGCACCGTCGCCTGCGCGCTCTGCCGCAGCGCCTCCCGCCAGGGCTGTACCGCACGCTCCACCGTCCGCTGGCTCACCCGGATCCCCTTCTGTTTCAACAGCTCCTGCCGCACCACCTCGGCGTTGCCGTGGTGCTGCTCGAATTGCTGCTGCAGCCACTCCCGGTGGCCATCGAGCTGACCAGCGCGGTTCGCTGTGCTGTACGGCTGCCATGTCCCCAGGGCCAGGTATCGGCTCACCGTGTGACGAGAGATGCCCAGCTCGGTCGAAATCCGCCGCCGGCTCCAGCCCCTCTCCAGCAGCTGCCGCATCACCGCCACCTCCTCTGGGGTTTCCATCACGCCCTCCAGCGCGACCATCCCCCCTGCTGTATGGGCATTGGCCGCCTTGGCCAGCCCAAAGCCCACACCCGCTGTCGATCGTTTCTCCGCCGCCGCTGACCGTTGCAAGGAATCGCCATGACCCGCCGCTGACGCGGCCGGCAATGGCTCCCCCATCGCTTCCGGGTGGCTCACTTTTGGTGTCGGCGCTGGTCCAGTTTTCGATGTCGGCTGACACCTGTCAGGCGACATCGAAAAATGGCCCAGAAGCGACACGAAAACTGGCCCACCTCTGCGAACCCCTGACCAGGCCCAGCGCCATGACCGCGGTGCTGTCACCTCTGGAGCAGAGCTCCCGGGATGCGGCGTTGGAGACACCAGAGGATGTCCAGGTGATCCTTGGCCTCACCGCAGCTGGCTGGGGCCGCAGGCGGATCGCCAAGGAGCTGGGCTGCTCGCCTGAAACTGTCCGTAAGTACAGGCGGCAGGGAGGCTGGCAGACGTACGGCAAACCCCGCCGGATCGGCGTTCTTGATGGTCAGTGCGACTGGCTCAGGGAGCGGTTCCTTGCTCACAAAGGCAATGCCGATGTGGTGCCCCAGGAGCTGGCCAGCGAGAAGGGCATCGTTGTGTCACTGCGCACCGTGGAGCGGGCGGTGGGGCAGTGGCGGCAGTAGCTGCGGGCTGCAGCGCTGGCGACGGTCCGGTTTGAGACGCCGCCGGGAAAGCAGCTGCAGGCGGATTTCGGTGAGACCTCTGCCCGCATCGCTGGTGAACGGGTCAAGGTGCACCTGTGCGTGCTGACCCTGGGCTACTCGCGGCGGCTGGTGGTGCGGGCCTACCGGCACGAGCGCCAGGTCCACTGGTTATTGGCGATGGAGGAGGCCTTCCGCCACTGGCGGGGCGTGCCGGCTGAGGTGTTGTTTGACAACGCCCGCGCCTTGGTCAAGGAGCACGATCCATCGCGCCAAGTGCTCATTTTCAACGAGCGGCTCGATGCCTTTGCCCGCTACTGGGGATTCATCCCCAAAGCCTGCCGGCCCTACCGGGCCCGCACCAAGGGGAAGGACGAGCGCGGCGTCGGTTACGTCAAGACGAATGCGGTGGCCGGCCGGGAGTTCGCCAGCTGGCAGGCGCTGGAAGCGCACCTGGAGCACTGGAGCCGGGAGGTGGCCGACGTTCGCATCCACGGAACGACCGGTGAACAGCCGGTGGTGCGTTTCCAGCGGGAGGAGGCCGCTGCCCTGCAGCCGTTGCCCCATAAGCCGTCGTTCCTGGCGGAACGAGAGCTGGTGCGGGTGGTCCACAACGACGCCTGCGTCGAGGTGGAGGGCAACTGGTACAGCGTCCCCTGGAAGCTGCTCAAGCAGCGGGTGAGTGTTCTGCTGCGCGATCAGCAGGTGCTGATCCGCCATGGCGGCCGTGTCGTCGCCCGACATGAGCGCGTGGTGGCCAATCGACGCCATCGCTCCGTGCTGCGGGGGCACTGGGATGGCCTGGTGCCAGCGCCGCAGCAGGACTTGGCCGAACGGTCACTGCCCTCAGCCGATGGCGCCAGTTGCGTTGGGTCCGCCTCAGTCGCATCCCCGCCCTGTGGGGGCGGAACGCGGCGGCGGGCCGCGGTGGTGCGCAGTTCAGAACTGGCCCGCTCCCTAGCGGTCTATGCCGCCGAGGTGGGCGAGGAGGTGGCGGCATGAGCCTCGCCAAAACCGGTCAACCGGATCGTCGCCTGCAGCCGATGGCCACGATGCCGCCGATCCCCGTAGAGGAGCTGGACGACATGCTCAGCCGCCTGCGATTGACCGCCATTCGCGATCAGCTCGACAACCTGCTCGAGGAGGCGGCCCGTAAGGAGCTGAACCTGCGCGAGGCGTTGACCTGGCTGTGTGCGGCGGAGATCGCCCGCAAGGATCAGCGGCGAATCGCGATGGCAATGAGCATCGCCAAGTTCCCGTTCGTGCGGACGCTGGAGGGGTTCGAGTACGAGGCCCAGCCCTCCCTGGATCCTGGCCAGATCCGGGAACTTGCCACCTGCCGCTGGGTCGCCAACGGCGACACCCTGCTGCTGCTCGGTCCGCCTGGAGTAGGCAAAACCCACCTGGCCGTCGCCCTGGGGCGTGAGGCGGTGAGCAAGGGCTACACCGTGCAATACGTCTCGGCGATGGAGCTGATCTCCACCCTGGCCCGGGCCCATAACCAGACGGCACTGGAAAGCCGTCTGAGCCAGTACGGCAAGAGCAAGCTGCTGATCATCGACGAGCTGGGCTACCTGCCGCTGGAGCCCGATGCGGCACACCTGTTCTTCCAGCTGATCTCCCGCCGCTATGAGCGCGGCAGCGTGCTGATCACCTCCAACCGCCCCGTCATGGAGTGGGGCGAGGTGTTCGGTGATCAGGTCGTCGCCACCGCGATCCTCGATCGGCTGCTGCACCACAGCCATGTGCTCACGATTCGGGGCGACAGCTACCGCCTGCGGGAAAAACGTCGCTCCGGCCTGATCAAGACAAGCAGTGCGGTGAGCACCAGCCCCGCCACCGGGGAGGAAGGGAGCCCATGAGCAACCCGACCGCCCCGATCCACACCCTTTCCCAAAGACTGATGAGCAAGAGCAACCGACGCCGGCTAAGGCATCAACAAGACGGGGCTACGGCCTCAAAGGGTGGGCCAGCTTTCGTGTCGCCGGAGGACCAATTCCGCATGTCGCTTGACAGCCGGACGTGAGCGTGGCCTGATGCCCACAGGATCGGCACTGGTAGCGCTTAAGCCGCCGGCCGTAGACCAGCCCATTCTGTGACATTGGCAACGCGGACTTCAGAACCCATCGGGCCAGCAGAACTTCTCCATAGCAGCCTCACACTGCTCCTCGGTGCCGTAGAGCCGTTGGAACTCATGCAGGGAGAGGCCTTTCTGGAACTGGACGGCACTGCGCGGAGTGAGCTGGGTAATCACGAAAGCAGATACACCTGCACTATTCGCGCTGGGGCGATGAGTCCAAGGAGTCCCTTAGCGGCAAGGCAGTCGCCAACAGCAGAAAGCGCCCGTACCCTGCTCACAAGCCCCAACAAGACCAGATGAAACGCCTGCTGCTACTCGCCCTGACCGCTGCGACGCTGCTGATGGGCACAACTGCCAGCGCCCACTGCGACCAGAAGCACGGGCACCAGGACAGCTCGACCCAAGGCGCCAGGCAGTGATGTCTCAGCCCCTATCGATGCTGGTGCTCTGGTTGGCCTTTGCCGTCGCAGCAGGAATCAAGTTTTGGTGCCTGGCGGCTCAGCTTAGAAAATGCCCTGAGGGCACGAGCAAGAGCACAGAGGAGTTCCGAAAGACCCTTGAACGCATCTGGGCGAAGAATCAGCAACGGGCGCAATGGAGCACCTGAACTGGGGATACATCCAACTGGGCCTGGTCGCCCTGATCTTTGGTGGTCTTCAGGTGTGGTGGATTAGCAGCGTCTTTTGGAGGCGTGACCTGGCACGTCCACAAAGCGGTGGCGAGTTCCGCAAATCACTGGAACGGATCTGGAAGAAGGAACAGCGGCAGGGGTAGCGGCGCCATGGTTGCGTATCTATGAGGTTGCCAAAACAACCGCCTGCAATAACTGCGACACTTCAATCAAACTCGTCCCAAAGCACTTCTTCCACTACGACGCGAAGATGGCGACGAGGGCACTGGCGACTAGGCGGAAGGGCCTTAAGACAGCAGAGAACGACGACAACATAAACTTTTGCCATGGAACCCTGTAAATATTATAATTTGCAAATATAAAATCATCTTAGGTGCTAAATTAAAAGATCAGAATTTGCGGACTTTTATGAGTTTTAAATTTGGCGATCCAGATATTTTTGATAAGATTTATGAGAATTCATACTGGGGCAAGGGGTCAGGAGGCGGAAGCTCCCCTGAAGCAACTGAACCCTACAAGATATTCCTAGAAGAGTTTATTCGTCAACACGATATTAAATCAGTCGTTGACCTTGGTTGCGGCGACTGGCAGTTTTCTCAATTTCTCGACTTTGGCAGCGCAACATATATTGGCATCGATGCATCTAAATACGTAATCACAAATAATCAGCGGTCATTTTCGCGATCCGGGGTTTCCTTTGCCAATCTCCCAGAGGATTATAATGAACTTCCATCCGCCGAACTGTTAGTTTGCAAAGACGTACTAATGCATTTAAGCACGAAGGAAGTTCAAGATATTTTGTCAATTCTCCCAAACTTTAAATATGCATTAATCACTAATGACATTCCATGCGTATCCGCACTCGGGAAAATTCTTCTAAAGCTGCGAAGTCCCTTTTCACCCATAAATAATAGAGAAATAAAGACGGGGGACTACAGGACTCTTGACCCGACTGAACACCCATTCAACCTAAGGCTAAAAAAAGTATTTGAGTGGAAAGGCAGTAATCTAATTCTTGGCAAAGATTGTGGCTGGACAAAGCGAACTTATTTGCATCAGCAATGCCAAGACGTGGAATTGCAGAGTCCAGGAGCTCATTGAGTCCCTTGCCACCAAGACAGTCGGCTATAGCAGTAAGCATCCATACCCTGCTAACAAGACCGAACAAAATCTGATGAAGCACCTGTTACTCCTTGGCGCCCTGATGCTGCCTCTTGGTTCTGCCCACGCCCAAGCACAGAAGATCAAGTGCCCTAGCGATAACACGGTAGAGATGCGCTACTGCGCTGGTCAGTCCTGGGAGCAATCCACAGACCAGTTGAAGCAAAAGCTGCCCAGGCAGATGCTCCAACAGTGGCAGGACACCACCCGAGCGATCTGCGCCCACGCCTATGCCCCCTACAAGGAGGGCACCATTTACCCGCAGTTGGTGGTGGGA
>NZ_JAGQDB010000103.1:0-7269 GCF_024346495.1 Cyanobium sp. A1C-AMD
GACTGGCAGTTTTCCCAATTTCTCGACTTTGGCAGCGCAACATATATTGGCATCGATGCATCTAAAAATGTAATCGCAAGCAATCAGAGATCATTTTCGCGATCAGGGGTTTCCTTTGTCAATCTTCCAGAGGATTACAATGAACTTCCCTCCGCCGAACTGCTAGTTTGCAAAGACGTACTTATGCATTTAAGCACGAAGGAAGTTCAAGATATTTTATCAATTCTTCCAAACTTCAAATATGCATTAATCACCAATGACATTCCATGCGTCTCCACTTTCGGGAAAATTCTTCTAAAGTTGCGGCGTCCTTTTTCACCGATAAATAACAGAGAAATAAAGACAGGAGACTATAGGACTCTTGACCCGACTGAGCACCCATTCAACCTAAGACTGAAAAAAGTATTTGAGTGGGAAGGCAATAATTTAATCCTTGGCAAAGATTGTAACTGGAAAAAGCGAACTTATTTGCATCAGCAATGCCAGGATGTGGAGTTGCAGGGCTCAGGAGTTCATTGAGTCCCTTACCGCCAAGACAGTCGCAAATAGAAGAAAGCACCCATGCCCTGGCGATAACACGGTAGAGATGCGCTACTGCGCTGGTCAGTCCTGGGAGCGATCCACAGACCAGTTGAAGCAAAAGCTGCCCAGGGAGTTGCTGATAGGGCGCCGTAACGACTGCAAGGGCTCAGCGCTGGCATGAACTGCGGCCAGCGCCCTGAATTTGCACGTTCTATGTGGTGTTGGAAATGGAATTGGAATCCGCCTCTACCAAAGGGAAGCATCGTCTCTTCCCGTGTCACCACTTCGCTCGGAGAGTCACAACAAGGGACTCCCTCTCCGTTGTTAAGACCGAATGCTTATTTGGGGCCTCCTGAAGAAGGGCAAACCAGTTGCGCCGCAATGGATATGAGCAGTTTCTGGCGGTAAAATGTACGCAAATGGGCCCATTTGCGCCCAAAAGCTGCTCAAAGTTTTCCACATGTATCGGCGCGAACATCGTGATCAGCTCTCGTTCCAGGATTTCTTTCTGCCATTTGGTGGTCAACTCTCAGGTGATAACCGCTGGATCAAGTTGGCCGATTTGATCCCATGGGACGAACTGGAAGATGACTATGCAGCCCAGTTCTGCAAAGGTTTTGGTGCTCCCGCCAAGCCATTTCGCATGGCTCTGGGGGCTTTGATCATCAAAGCCCGCTTGGGGCTCACGGATGAAGAACTCGTTGAGCAGATCAAGGAGAATCCCTATCTCCAGTTCTTCATTGGCCTAGAGAGCTATCAGTATTCAGCGCCGTTTGATCCATCGATGATGGTGTACTTCCGGAAACGGCTGCCGGAATCGGTGGTGAATGACTGCAATGAACGAATCGTGCGTCATGGCCTGAATGTGATCCATTCTTTCGCAGCCACTGGTGACGATGACGACAGCAGCCATGGAGGTGGGGCCGGCCGCGCAGGTGATCAGCGGATTGGATCCGACACAATAGAGCCCAATCAGGGCTCATTGCTGATTGATGCAACATGTGCTCCGGCAGATATCCGTCACCCAACAGATCTCTCTCTGCTCAATGTTGACGAAGTCTTCTCCGAAGGAGTAGCCCGAGAGATGACCGAGACGCTGATCGATGTTATGCATTCACAGGTCAGAGATGCCTTTGGCCATAAGCCTCGCACTCACCGTAAACAAGCCAGACAGCAGTTTCTGGCTGTAGCCAAGAAGAAGCGACCACGAATCAATAAAATCCGCAAAGCGATTAAGCAACAGCTTGGTCATCTCAGGCGTAATCTGGCCAGTATCGACGCCCTAACCGTTTGTGGTGCAAGCCTTTTGGCGGCTGGGCGATATACCTACCAGAAGCTCTTGGTTGTCAGCGAGCTGGTCCGTCAGCAGAACATTCTTTACCACTCTGATAGCAGAAGTATCCCTGATCGCATTGTCAGCCTCAGCCAGGCTCATGTCAGGCCAATCGTGCGTGGTAAGGCACGATGCAACGTTGAGTTCGGAGCAAAGATCTCCATCTCGGTGACAGGTGAAGGCTTTACGTTTCTCGATCGACTCAGCTTTGATCCCTACAACGAAGGAGAAGACCTGAAAGGGCAAGCGAGGGCTTATCGCCGCCGTCATGGGCACTACCCGAAGGTTATCTGTGCCGATCAGATCTATAGAACTCGCGCTAATCGAGCATTCTGCCTGCGGCATGGCATTCGCTTGAGTGGCCCAAGGCTCGGACGCCCCAAGAGTGATCCAGAGTTATTGGCTGAAGAGAAGCGCCAGTTCCTGGATTGTCCCGTGTCAATCAGGTTGATGTGTGGCGTCAATCTGGTTGACCGGTAGAAGCGTTTGTTTTGAGCTCTGCTGATTCCTGAGATTGCAGTTGGGACCTTGATCGTGACCATGGCTGTCGCGACGCGTCAATCAAGTTGTGGTTCCGGCGTCAATCTCAAGGCTGGTGGCCCAGTTTTCGTGTCGCCGCATTGGTTCTGGTGCGATTGGGTGGTGCTGCCGTTGATCGTGACGGCCATGGCGCCCGCGTCAATTACGTAGGCGGGTCTATCTGATCGCTGGAAACCCTTGCAGCTGCTGCTTTTTGCCTGTAGCTCTCGCCTTTGATGCCCACGATGTGGCAGTGGTGCACCAGCCGATCCACCGCTGCGACGGTCATCGATCCACTCGGGAAGATCTCGTCCCACTCCCGGAACGGCTGATTTGAGGTCACCAGCAGGGATTTGCGCTCGTAGCGGTGGCAGATGAGCTCAAACAGCACCGAGGTCTCCAGCTCGCTGCGGCGCACGTAGCTGATGTCGTCGATCACCAGCAAGGCGTAGCGATCCAACTTCTGGATCAGCGCCGGCAACTCAAAGCTGGCCTTGGCCTTCTGCAGCAGCTGCACCAGGGCCGTGGCGGAGAAGAAGCGGCAGGCCTGGTCTTGCTCGATTATCGCCATCGTGATGGCAATGGCCAGGTGGGTTTTGCCAACGCCGCTGGGGCCAAACAACAGCAGGTTCTCGGCCTGCAGCAGCCAGGTGTGGCTGCGGGAAAGCACCTGCAGCTCCTGCCAGTGCTTGGGCTCGAGATGCTGATGATCAAAGCCATCAAGGCCCTTCTGCCAAGGGAGATGGGCATCGCGCAGCAGCCGTTGGCGTCGGGCGATCAGGCGATGGTCTACCTCCTGCTCGCACAAGGCGTAGAGAAACTGACTGGGGCTCCAGCCCTCGGCCTCAGCCTGCTGGGAGAGCGGCTGCCAGTGGCTGCGAAAGCGGGCGAGTTTCAGTTGCTTGAGCAGCAGCGGCAAGGCCGCTTCCACCGCAGCTGAGCGGGGCACCGGGGAGGAGGTGGTCATAGGAGGCCAGTAGGTGTTGGGAAATAACGGGATCGGAGAAGGCACTGCGGCGCGGCGGCACCCGGAAGCGCTGCTGCAGGAGCGAGAGCGACAGGGTCTGGCGCTGCTGGGCTTGCTGCAGAAAGGCGAGCACGAGCTCAAATGAGGCCACCCGCACTGCGACGTACAGCGCCTCGACCATCAAGCGGGCTGCGGCGTCACGATCACCGCCAGCCAGGAGCTGTTGCCAGAAGTCCCACCAGCGCTGATCAGGGAAGAGGTGGCGCTGGTAGCGGCAATGGAGAAGGGCCCTGGGCTTGGCCCGCAGGCCATCGATCAGGTGCTCCAGATCAATGCACCAGGCCCTCGGGCCATGACTGCTGCTGCCATAGGCGCGAGGCAACTGGCAAACCCAGTCGCTGCCCAGATAAACGATCAGCCGGTCATGGTGCAGCCGCACCGCCACCTGACGGCCAATCAGGCTCGGCGGCACCGAATAGATCACCTGCCGCACCTCGATCGTGCTGGTGCTCCGCACCCGCACAGGCAGCAGCTCGTAGTCGGCAAAGCGAAAAGCAGGCAGTGGTGCCAACCGTTCGAGTTCCTGCTCGTGGCGCCGCTGGCGCGGAGCATTGAGGGCACTGAACACCTCGGCCAGCAGCTCGTCGTACTCGGCGGGTTCCTCGAAATCGCAGCTGCCGCGCAGGATCAGCTTCTGCTCCAGCCGCCGTTTCACATGGCCGTGCGGTGCCTCGACGATGCCGTTCTCGTGAGCCACACCGCGGTTGTTGCGACTGGGGCTCAGGCCGTAGTGGCTGCAAAGCGCCTGGTAGCGCGGGGTGATATCGACGGCGTAGCTGCCATCGCGGTTGCGGCTGGCAGCTGAGAGCCGATCGGTGCGCAGCTCTTTGGGCACACCGCCGCAGGCGGCCAGGGCGTTCTGCAGCCCTTCTGAGAGTGCGACAAAGCTCTCACCGCCGTGGATCACCTGGCCGTAAGCCCAACCGCTCCAGGCCAGTCGGTAGTGGAACAGCAGGTGCTCAAACGGTTCTCCCCGCAGGGTGATCTCCACTCGTTTGACCTTGGTGAAGTCACAGAAGCCGATCTCGCCGGGTTGATACGCCAGCGGGAACATCACCTCAGGCGCCGGGCCATGGAGGGCCTTCCAGTGCTGCACCCGCCGCTGCAGGGTGCGTTTGAGCGAACTCCAGTCCTGATCTGGCTTTTGCTCCTGCAGGTGTTCCAGCAGGGTGGTTGGTGTCAGGGCCGGATGGCGCTCCAGCAGCGGGAGTAACAGTGGATCCCAGACCTCGGCCAGCGGGTCTGGACGTCGCCGACCACGGGGTTTAGCGGCTTTGGGTTGCAGGCGGCCTGAATCAATCCGGTGAGCACTGCTCACCGAAATGCCCGCCGCCGCAGCCGCCACCTCCTGGCGGCTGCCGGCTCGTCGTTTGGACATGTACAGCGCAATCTGTTGAACGGTGAGAGGAGCAGGCATGGCCCGGTGCCCTGCGCATGGCAACCGGATTCAGCTGAACTCCTCCAGAGCGGTCAACCTGTTTGGCGCGACCCCTCAACCAGATTGTCGTCGGACAGCTGCCAAAGCTCGTCAAAGGCAAGAGCAAGCAGAAGCAGCTGAGCTGGAGGCTGCCCAAACCGAGGGGAGTGGCGACGCTCAGCTCAGCAGGCGGGCGGCACGCCGCGCTCGCGGTGCCCGCAAGCGGGTCGATGACGCCCAGAAGCTGGCGATCGCGACAGCAGAAGCAGCGGGGCTGGAATCACCTGTGTTCACGGCAGAGCTGGATGCGGTGGCCATGCCGCAGCGGCAGCTCCCGAGCGATACAAGTGGCAACCCCAAACCGCAGTCCCAGCGGAACTTCACTGACTCCGATAGCCACATCCTCAAAGGCGCTGACGGCTGGATTCAGGGGTACAACTGCCAGGCCGCTGTCGATGGCGACCATCAGGTGATCGTGGCGATCGGCGTGAGCAACCAGCCAAATGACGCGGTGCATCTACTGCCGATGTTGGAGAGAATCCATGCCAACACTGGGGAGCTGCCGAATGCCTTGATTGCGGATGCGGGCTACTGCAGCACCGCCAACCTGGAAGCCTGTGAGGAGAAAGGGCTGAATGCCTACGTCTCCACCAGCCGGCAGCAGCACGGCCAAAGGCCAAGACCATCAAGGGGGCGACCACGCAAAGACCTCGATGCCAGGGGCCGGATGGCGCGGAAGCTCCGCTCCAAGGCGGGACAAGCGATCTATGCCCTGCGTAAAACCGTGGTGGAACCGGTGTTTGGCCAGATCAAAGGTGCCAGGGGATTGGACCGGATTCATGTCGCCACGGCGGCAAACAGATAGTCCGGAATCACAGGAGCTCAGTCACCGCTTCCTGATAGCAGCGCAATGTGCGACAGGCTCCTAGCGGAACATCCACAAACAAGACTTCATCCCGAATCAACGCATCCTGCTGATAGCTGCCGAGAGTGAGCGTTAGGCAGCCTGAGAAGTAGGCCTCTATACCCCAGGCCCGCCTAAAAGTCTGTCCAGGTAACTCTTGCTGAACCTGTCAGCATTGGGTTTGGTCGGCGGGTCTATCCGCTTCCCATGCCCCAAAACTGTTCCGGTGCAGTTGATCAGCTTGCACCTGCTGATCTGATCAGCTTCCTCAAGGCGATCCCCGATGGACGTTTTAGGCGTGGCGTCCGTTACCCACAGTGGTTCCTGCTGCTGGTGGCTGTGCTCGGAATCCTGAGCGGCTGCAGGAGCTCACGCGATCTAGAGGCCTTTGCTAAGCGGCACCGCAAAGCCCTGAACCAAGCCCTGAGCCTGGATTTCAAGCGCTGGCCCTCAGATGCCACTTTCCTGTACCTATTCAACAAGGCCCACCTGCAGCAGTTCGGTGAGGTGCTCCAGGCTTGGATGATCAGCCAGATCCCTGGTGGCACAGAGGGTCTCGACCAATTGGTGTGCGACGGCAAGACGTTGCGCGGTTCAGCCATTGAGACCGAGGACGGCAACCATCGGTATGGCCTCCGGCCGACTTCGTCTACGTTGCCCAGGTCACGGTCTATGCCCGCGCCTTGGGAGTTGCCTTGGCGCAGAAGGCTTACGACACCCACGAGTCAAGTGAACGAGCCGCCCTCAAGGAACTGCTGAGCGGTCTGGAGCTTGAGGGGGTAGTAATCCAGGCGGATGCACTGCATACGACGCAGTCGTTTTTCGATGGTGCCTCGCCGAGGGGGCCGACGTGTGCCTGACGATTAAGAACAACCAACGCACCCTTCGCCGTCAGGTGGCCTGCCAGTTTGAGGGAAAGCGTCACATCCCATTTGTGGCAACGGATCACGAGAAACGGCACGGCCGTGACACCATCTGGACGCTGAGGGCGAAAGAAGCTCCCGATCACATCAAGGAGAACTGGCCAGGCAGCGCCTGGATCGTGGAGGTGAACGCCGACACGACCACGCGCAGAGGCAAACGGGAGCTCAGGCAGCACCTGTTCATCACCAGCCTGAGAACAGCGCCCGAAGCATTGTTGCGCCTGATCCGGCAGCGCTGGAGCCTTGAAAACGAGTGGCACTGGGCCCGCGATGTCCAGCTCGGCGAGGATGCCCATCGCTACCCCAATCGGAATGGCGTCCCGGTGTTTGCGTTCCTGCGGACGGTGGTGATGAACCTGCTCAGGCGAGGTGGCTACCGCTCAATCCGCCAAGGGTTTCGTGAGCTGGCCTACGACATCCAAGGGATGCTGGCTCTGGGAGGCGTCGCGATCGCAGCGAAGGCTCCTTGATCAAACTTTTAGGCAGCCCTGGGGTTCAGCCGATCCAAAGCCTGGTCGGCAGGTCGGCGCACCTGGCGTAGGGGATGGCTGGACGGGATTCGGTCTTCTGTGGAGATGTACAAGAACAGGGGACCGGTGCGTTCCTGCAGGCTGCGCATCCACT
>NZ_JAGQDB010000104.1:0-7178 GCF_024346495.1 Cyanobium sp. A1C-AMD
AACAGGGTTTGGCCAACTCGGTAACGACAGGTCTCCAACAGCGGCTCCAAGGCGGCCGCAGCGTCCTGCTCAAGCTGGTCAAACGGGGGAAATGAACGCAGCCGCTGACCTGGGCCCGAAGGAGTTGGGGCCGCTGTGGCTGGAGGAATGGCAGAGGTCATCGGTTGAGATCAACAGGGAGCAGGACATCCGTGGTGGTGATTTCGGTCGCTTCGTTGTAGGGGGCTTCTATGGGCGGCAGATAAGGCAGGGGTGGAAGGGGCTCGCCATCCATCAGCAGCTGCACCCGCTGCTTGAACCACACCTGGAACAATTCTTCGATCATGCGGCCGCGGGTGGCGGCATCAAGCTGAGCAGGAATTAATTGCTCGAAGCGCAACACCACCCAAGTACGATCAACTTCAAACGGCTTCCAGAGCTGACCGGGACGGCTCACCCGCAACCGCGACACCAACTCGGGGTGGCCTGCGGTGAGAGGCAGGGGCCCAAGCTGGCCGCGGGTTTGACGTTCCGAGCCTTGGCTGTGGTGCTCGGCGAGAGCTGCGAAATCGGCTTCGCCCTCCTGGATGCGTTGATGAAGCTCCTCCGCCAGACCCCGATCACTCACCCGCAACAGCGCATAAACCACCTGATCGAGATCGAGCTTGCGTTCCAAAAAGCGTAGTTCGGCTTCCTCGCGATAGCGCCGCATGAGCCAACGCTCCAATCGGCGGCCCTTGGTAGCGAAATAACGCAAATCCTCAAAACCCAAACGCTTGCGCGGCAGCCAAGCAGCCAATTCTTCGTCGCTGGTCACCCCCTGGCTTTCGACGTAGCGGCGGATCAGCTGTTTCTCCTCCTCGGCCGAAAGCTCAATCGTGCCCACAATCTCATCGAGCACCCAGGCCTGCGCCACCGCCAGAGACAGCCCCTGCTGGCGAATCAGGCGATTGGTTTCAGCCACCGTGAGCCAGGGGCGCTCCGGGGCAATTTCCACCACCGGATGCTCGGGCACTCCGGAGAGCAATTCCGGCGGATTGAGGCGCGGACTGCGCTTGGCGTTTGGGCTGGAGCTCATTGAGGCACCTCCAGGCCGAGCCGCTCGAAGGCAGCACGCATCAGCTGCAGCCCCTGCTCACGGCCGTAGTGGCCGCAGGCAAAGCGATGGGCCGCCGTGCTCATGGTCTGCCAGGTGTTGTCTTCCGTGATCAACAGATTCACACCCTCCAGCCACTGCTGGTGATCCCGGGCAATCCACACCTCCTGGCCATGGCGCAGACCTGTGGCTTCAGCGGCCATCGGGCTGAGCACCTGGGGAATGCCGTGGGCCGCCGCGGCCACCACCTTGCCCTTGAGGCCGGCACCAGAGCGCAGGGGCGCAATGAACAGACGGTGGCGGTTGTACACGCTGCCCGCCTCCGCCACCCAACCGTGCACCACCACCCCGGCCTGCTCGCCCCAGGCCTCAGCCAGCTCACGGCTGAGGCCACTGCCATAAAGATGCAGGCTGAGCGCGGGCAGCCGCTGGCGCAGGGCGGGCCAGAGCTCGGCCAGAAACGCCGCCACCGCATCACGGTTGGGGGGATGGTTGTAGCTGCCGAGGAAGGCCAGCCCCTCGCGGCCAGCCAGAGGTGCGGGATGCTCAGGCCCCTCCAGCACCCAGGGGCAGGCGGCGGTGGCGGCGGTGCCCAGGGTTTCGGCCTCAATCACGCCGCGCTCCACTTCGCTATAGCTGAGAGTGAGGTCCACCTGGCGAATCACCTCCAGCTCCTGGCGTTTCACCAGCTCCACCGCCTCCAGCGCCCGCTGGGCGTCATCGCCCTCGAGCGATTCGGCGCAGGCGGCCCGCAGCTGGCGCAGATAGTGAAGGTCGGCATTGCAGAACAGCACCTTGGCATCGGGGCAGTGCTCCCGCAACAGAGGCAGGGCCGCCTGGGCCACGGTGTAGCGGGTGACGTACACCGCATCAAACTCCCCCCCCCGCTCGGCTAGGGCCTGGCCCAGCGACAGCACAAACGGCGCGTGCAGCACTTCGACGCCGCAGCGCTGCAGGGCTTCGGTGTAGTTGGCCAGCCAGGCCAGGTTGGCCGGCAGCAGGGTCACCTTGTAGCCCAGGGCCTGCACCAGCTCCATCTCCACCAGGGCGGCATGGCTGCCGGCATCGCGATCGGGCCGGGGGGTGTCGTGGTCGATGAACAGCACCCGCCCGCGAATGCCGCGGTCTTTGATGCGCTCGGCTTCGTCGTAGGTGGGTTCGGTGGCGCCGCTGAAGGCATGGGCCCACTTGCGCTGAAACAGCGGCCCATGGATCTCCTGGTATTTCTTCAACCCCTCGGTGGCCTCGGTGTCGCTGCCGTTGCTGAGCCCCTCGTGGTGAATCACTCGTGCCTGGGGGGCATAGCGCACCACAAAACCGGCCTCGCGCACCTTGAAGGCGAGGTCGGTGTCTTCGTAGTAGGCGGGTGAAAACTCCGGACTGAAGCCACCCACCTGGCGCCAGAGGTGGGAACAGATCATCAGGGCCGCGCCACTCACGTAATCCACTTGGCGGGCATAGGCAAACCCAGGCTCAAAGGGGTTGCGGGTGCGGCCATAGTTCCAGGGGCTGCCGTCGCCCCACACGATGCATCCGGCCTCCTGCAAGCGGCCATCGGGCAACACCAGCTGGGCTCCCACCAGCCCAGTATCGGGCCAATGTTCAAATGGGAAGAGGAGCTCCTCTAGCCAACGCGCGCAGGGCTCGGTGTCGTTGTTGAGCAACACCAGATAGGGCGCCTTGGCGATGGCAGCGCCACTGCAGCAGGCCTGGTTGAAACCACGGGCGAAGTCGTGGCGCACCACCCGCACCCCCGGGGCCTCCAGGGCCAGTGCCTCGCTGGTGCCATCGCTGGAGCCGTCGTCCACCACGATCACCTCGAAGGGCACCCGGGTGGGGGCGTAGGCCAGGGCGGCCAGGCAGCGGCGCGTCACGGCGTATTGACCATGCACCGGGATCACCACACTCACCTGCGGTGTCGCGGCGATCGGCAGCGCCAACGGGCGGCGGGGCACAGCCGAGCCATCGGGGCCTGGCTCGTGCCCCGGCGGCAGGGCCAGGCCGGCTGAATCTTGGTCCAGCCGCACGGGGTGGCTGAGCAGGCGCTGCAGCAGCGGCAACTCCGGGGGCAGCGGCGTGCCATCGGCATCGGCCCAGTGCAACCAGGTGGAGAGGCTGCGCTGGTGCTCCGTGGCCAGAGGCGATAGGTGATCGGGGAACGGGGGCCTGGCGTGGGCAAGCAGGGCCGGCCAAGGGGTGAGCTGGGCTGGCACCAGATCAAGGCTTTCGTCGAGCTGCTGCCAAACGCCCGTGGCATCGGCCTGCTCGAGGCTGAAATGGTGAATGCCGCCATCGCAGCAGCTGGAGGGCAAGCGCAGCTGCAGCGGCCACTCATGCTGGGGCAGTGGATTAGGTGGCTCGATCACAAGCGGCTCGCCTGCGTCGATCCGCAGTCGGTAGGCACGCATCGCGGCCTAATCCAGTGCGGCACAGCTGGCGCAGCAGCTGATAGCGCTCGGCATCAAGCCGCAGCGGGCTGCCAGGCAGCTCCAGGGTGAACTCGGCGTCAAAAAACGCCCGCACCACCATGCCACTGGTACGCGGCGGCAGATCGCGGCCGGAATGGCCCAGAAACACAAAGCCGCAATCAGCTTCAACCCCCTGGGCCTTCAGGTCGGGCCTGGGGCGGTTGGCGGTGCATTCCGCCAGCTTCCAGCGGCTGCTGGGGTTGAGCAGGTCGTCGAGCGTGAGCCGGATTGTGAGGGGCTCAGACCCTGTGCTGGCATCCAAAGCGGCGGCCCAGCCCACCAGCCCGGTGCGGGGCTCAAGCCCCTCAAGCTGGCCGCTGAATCCCTCTGAACGCAATCCTTTCTGACTCAGGCCTGTCTGACGCAAGCCTGCCTGACGGAATTCTTTCTGCGCAGCCGAACCTCCTACAAAACCTCCAGCAGCAGGTGCCGCAGCGGGGTGCGATGCCATTGGCTAACTCAGCCTCGGCAAGACGAACCTTGATGATAATGAGCCATACCACGATCTTAGGACTGATCGCCAGCACATCCCCCGGCACAGCCAGCAGCCTCAAGACCGCTGTCGCCACCAATCACAATCGTCCGCGAGCCGGGCTGTGGCTGGAGGTGGAACAGCTGCTGCAATTGCCCCTGGAAGCCGATGCCAAGGCCCAGCTCTGGCAGCTGGCACTGGAGCAGCAGGCTGATGCGGCTGCCGACGAGCAGCTACCCCTGGTGGTAGCCCTGGCACGACACCACGGCCAGGCCAGTGCCGCTGCTGGCGCTGAAGGACGCTGGACCGTGATGCAGGAGCACCTGGAGCAGGCGGTGGCCAGCTACCAGCGGCTGGCGCAGCTGACTCCGGAGCGGGCGGCTGACGCGCGCCAGGAACTGGGCAACCTGATCGGCAAGCTGATGGCCGATCTGCACGGCAGCGTGCATGCCGAGGACCCGCCCGCCGATGAGGAGCGGGGGGCGCTCTGCTGGCATGGCTTTCGGCTGGGCCAAACCTACCGACGGCTGCAACTGGAGCTGCCCGACTGGCTCTGGCACCTCGATGAACAGCTCACCCGCGAAGGGGGGATCGGCCTGAGGGAGCTCGCCCGGAGCACGGATGCCGGTTCATCCGAGGCACGTCAGCGCTGGCGACGCCAATCGCTGGAGCTGTTGATTCACCTCGGGCGCCTGCATCAACCCTGTCCTGAGTGGGTTCTGACAGCCGCACAGGAGCTGGTGGGCGATGAAACCAGCGCCGTGCTGGCGGGCACCGCCACGCCGGAGCAACTGAAAGCAGTGCTGGGCTTGCTGGCACGGCTGCCGCTGGCCAGCCAGCAACTAGCGGCGGTGCAGCTGGCAGCCCAGCGTGGGGTGTGGAGCTTGCAACTGCTCGAGCAGAGCACGGAACAGAAGACTGGCCAACCCAATGGGGTGACAGCACCAGCACCAGCACCCCAAGCCTCGATCTCCCAATCCAAAACCCAGCCAGCTCCAGCAGCAGCAAGCGCACCACCAGCAGCCCCTACCACTGAGCCGGCCCAGTTGCGCGACCCCCGCCAGCTCTTCCGCGCCCTGGGGCTGGCGGTGGAAGCCTGGCTGGCCGACCATCCGGCGGGTTTGCAAACCACCCAGCTCGAACCCGTGCTGCGGCCGGGCGAAGCCGTGGTGCTGTGCGGCAACGACCGCCTGCAACTGAACCTGGCGCCGCTGCTGACCTTCCCCCAGGTGGAGCTGCTGGATCAGCTGCTGCCAGCCTTCTTCACCCCCCTGCAGGAGGCGGGGCGGGGCCGAGAACTGGAACTCGCTGAGCCCCACAGCGCCTTGTGGAATGAGCTGGGGCGGCTTTGGCAGGGAGGCGGCCAGCTCAACAGGGAGCAATGGCGGGGGCTGGTGTATGCCACGGCCCTGTGGAACCGCTGCGGCGGAGCCGGAGCCCTGGAGGCCCAAGCCCTGGGATGGACCCTGCCGGTAGTCCCCCTGCAACCTGGCCAGAGCCTGCTGCGGCCGGGAAATGTGGAACTGGCAGCCCTACAAACTGCCCTGCTGCAGCGGGAGCAGCTGGAGGATCTGCTGGCCGAGATCCGCCGCCGCCACCACGACCGGGCCTGGATGGAAAGCCAGCTCGACAGCTGGTGGTACGACCCGAGCGATGGCAGCGAAAACCTGCGGCGCTTGCACACCAACGCGGGGTTTTATGCCAGCAGCCATGCGCCACTGGAGAGCCTGCAGCGCTGGAGCCAGGCGACGTTGCGAGCACTGCTGAGTAGTCCGGTGCTGTTTGGCAATGCCTCCATCACCGAGATGTTCTGGCCGGTGGCCCAGCAGCTTGTGCGCCAAACCCGGCAGCTGCCCCAGCTGGTGCAATGGCCTGGCGAGCAGGCCTTCTACAACTTCATTGCCGGCCAGGAGGTGCTGTTTATCACGCCGCTGGCAAGCGACGTAGAGGCCCATCACCGCACGGGCCTGGCGTTTGAGCTGTTCACCGACATCACCATCCAGCCCTACGGCCTGCGCTGCCTTGAGGCGCCGGTGTCGATCTACCCCAACCGCCCCGATCGCGGCTTTGAGGACAGCCTCGATCGCACCCTCGAGCAGATCGACCGGTCTTACAAGCAGAAACCGTTTGCCGTGTTCACCGCCGCCTGCGGCGCCTATGGGCTGCCTCTGTGCGAAGCGGTCAAGCAGCGCTATGGAGTGAGCTGCGTGTACGTGGGCAACCTGATGCATGCCTATTTCGGTGTGGTGCAGCGCACCAGCCGGGATTGGCGCGCGGCCAGCCGCATCGACGAGCACTGGATCAGCAGTCAGGCGCTGGAGGGAGTGCCGGGCATCAACCGCATCGAGGGCGGACGCTACCTGGGTCGGTGACCTGTAACTATCCAACTGAGGGGTGCGCTTGCGAATAGCAAGCTTCTGACAAACCTGCTTTAAGTGGTATTTAATAGTATCCAAATACAAATACTCGCCAATCTGGCGATCATTCAGGCCATAGACCACTTTCTGCATGACATCTGGCTCCCTTTGCGTGAGCGCATCCGCGCTAACCCTTTCGGTTGGATGGATGCACGAGGCGATCAAGGGCTCGACGTACATGGCGCCAGACGACACATTTCGCAATGCAGTAATGACATGGCCTGAGCCTATTTGCGACTCCAACAACAAGCCATCCGGGTGAACAGCGATTGCCTGTTAAAACAACACGCGATGCTCTTGCTGGAAAAAGAGGCTCGTCTTCAAATCAGAAGTGCGCCGCTTGGCTCGCTTGATCAGATCTAATCCCGGCCCCTCTTCCAGCAGCCACCCCAGTTCGCCCCCCATTCGAATCGCACCAAGAGGGTGGTCAGCAGGAGACTGCCTCTGACAAGTTGAGCTGAATACTGCTTGTCACATCTCGATAGAGCTCCTTGATCTCATTGGCAATCGAATAGTGCTTGGTCAGGAATCAACCAGCATCCAAAGCTGCGGGGAAGGAGGTTCTCACCATGGTCCTCAAGCGCTTGCCGCTTCCTCAAGCTAGTGGCGTGAGCGCAAAACCACCCGAACAGACATAGTCTGGTCTGTCACCAGTGTTGAGTCAATGAGCCAAGCAGCCTTCGAACGTGGCGACTGGGCGGCAGTCATCAAGGCCCATCCGCTTGAAAGCCACGACCCCGAGGAAT
>NZ_JAGQDB010000105.1:0-7142 GCF_024346495.1 Cyanobium sp. A1C-AMD
AGCCGGCGGGGCTCGTCTACCTCTGGCCGATCAGCGGATAACCCTGGCACGTCGAGTCCACCTTCTGCAGTTCGTACGTCGCCTGGCCAGCAGGATTGCTGGTATCGCCGAGCACTGGGCCTTTCACTTGGACCCAAGCCGTTCCCTTCCACCTCGGGCTAGGCGATCGGATATCAGCTTGGCTGCTGCAGAGACATCGCCTACCCAAATTGATGAAGACAAGCCCTATGCGCTGATCCCCCTTCTCAACGATGCTGGTGAAGTGCAGGCCGGGGCTTTTGCCTACGGCCTGGAGGAATCAATGCAGATGATCGAATTCCTCCGAACTGAAAGCTTGTATGGGTCTGGGGCTGCAGCCAGTCAGTCAGTTAGCGGAGCGGTTGGCGACTTCGCAGCAAAACTCACGCCCTCGCTAGCTGCTGCCGTGCAGACCGGCCAACTGATGCGGATCGTGGGGCCGGCCTCAGTTGTTGATGGGCTGGCCAAAGGAACCATGACCATGATGCAGAGCGGAGGCAACAATCTCGGTGGCGTCCTAGTTCAGGGCTCCTCAAAGATCGTCGGACAGGCCCGCTTTTCCCCAGCAGCTGGTGTTCTCGCCCCACTGGTGGTCTATCAGGCTATTCACGCCATCGTTGGCACACAGCAGCTCAATGAGATCAATCGCAGGCTCGCCAACATTGAGCAGACCTTGTCAAGAATCGTTCAGAGGCAGAACGCCAAAGATATCGGCGAAGTCATCGCTGCGGCCTTAACCCTTCAGGACATCCTTGCTGAGCACGCCCACACCGGTCACTTCAATGCTCAGATGCAGGACCGCATTTCCCATTGCGAACGGGATCTGCGTGCCCACTTGGAACGCCTGAAGATTCTCAAGGCTAACTTCCACGACAAGATCAACCAAGCGCGTCAACGCGCCCAGAAGCGAGAAAAGCCCCTTGAGCTTGCAGGGTTGATTAAAGAAGAAGGTGATCAGTTCGGTCAGGACACGCGACTGCTGGTCGCTCTCTGCGCTGCTGTCATTCAGCTGGAGCAAGGATTGATGCTCATCGCACTGGAGCATCACCCGGAAAGCCTTGCCTATCGGCAGAAGCAGATGGTGGCTCAGGTCAAACAATGTCGCGAAACACTTGCGGACATGTTGGATCTGTCTGAAATCAAGAGTGAGATCAAGCTCTGCCTCGACGACATGAACTGGTGGCAGCGCAATCTATTTGACCGTAGTGCTGCTCATTTGTTGAAGCAAGCCTCCGAGCTTCCGCTCGACGCGACCCTGGTCAAGTCTTTGCCAGAGCACCAAGGAGGAGGCATGTTGATCTGGAAGGATCATGAGCGAGGGATCCAGGTTCGCGCTGTTGCGGCGGCGCAGCTTGAGACAAGTGGCGAGCGCTCTGATGGGGATCCAGAGGAATGGCCAGAACCTGCATACATAGCCCTCGCGCCATCAACGAGTCTTCGCGTTGGGGAGACTTACAAGCTTGATATTCATAACTCAAGCTCTCTTGAGGAATGGAGCAAACGCGATGTGCCTATTCGCATCCTCAAGGGCACTGGAGTGGGTGAATGGGTTGGGATGCGAATGGATATTCCCGAGGTTGCATTGGTTGAGATCTTTGTGAAGAACAACTGACCCATGCCCCGTCGCCCCTCCACCACTGACCCCGAACTCCTGGCCCACCAGCAGTGGCTGGGCTATCTGCAGCCCGTGGGCTTGGTGGTGGCTCCTGCAGCAATGCAGGACGCCGGTTGGGTGGTGGCCCGCAGTGGCAGTGAGCTGATCGAGCGGCAGCAGCGCTACCGAGATGGTCTCGAACCCCTGGGCGGAGACGACGACGATGCGGATGAGCGAGAGCTGGGCTTTACCGGCATCGAGACCTTGTTGGTGGAGCAACTGGGCTGGGGCACCGATCAGGTGCAGAGCGACCCGAAGCTGATTGAGGACTACACCAGAGAGCTGCCTGAACTCGGGGAGACGCTGCAACCGACGGCAGTGGTTCCAGTAGCCAGCGGCGAAGGCGCGCAGCTGCTGGTGCAGGAATTGCCACTGCTCATGCCACTAGATCAAAAGCTCACCGCTGGTGAGCACCTCTGGAGGGCTTCACCGCAGGAACGCTTTGAGCGGCTGCTGCGCGAAACGGGGGTGGAAGCGGGGCTGCTGTTTAACGGCTCCCAGCTGCGGCTGGTGGTGGCACCGAAGGGGGAAAGCTCCGGCTATCTCACCTTCCCGCTGGCAGATCTGGCGGAGGTGAACGGCCGGCTGATGTTCTCGGGGCTGGATCTACTGCTTGGGCAGAGCCATGTGTTCCTCGATCCCGATGGCTACCGCTTGAGCGATGTGCTCAAAAAGAGCCGCAGCTTCCAGGCGGTGGTGAGCAATGCCCTAGCCGATCAGGTGCTGGCGGCGCTGTGGGATCTGCTGCGGGGCTTCCAGCAGGCCGATGAGCTGAGCCAGCGGCAAGACATAGAGCTGCTGGGCGATCTGCCAGAGCGGGATGCCCAGCAGCTCTATGGCGGCTTGATCACCATGCTGATGCGGCTGGTGTTCCTGCTCTACGCAGAAGACGAAGCGCTGATGCCCAGCGATGCGGTGTACGAGCAGCACTACAAGCTCAGCGGCATCTACGAACAGCTGCAGCAAAACGAAAGCGAATACCCCGACACCATGGAGCAGCGCTTCGGTGCCTGGTCCGGGCTGATGAGCCTGTGCCGGCTGGTGTTCGACGGCGGCGGCCCCACGGCCGACTACCTGCCGGCACGCCACGGCCAGCTGTTTGATCCAACCGTTTACCCCTGGCTGGAGAGCCCTTGGATCAGTGACGGCGTGGTGCTTGCGGTGCTGCGCAACCTGCTGATCGTGAATGGCGAGCGCATCAGCTACCGCGCCCTCGATGTGGAGCAGATCGGCTCGGTGTATGAAGGGATCATGGGCTACGAAGTGCGCCGCATCCCAGGCCGCTGCATCGGCCTGAAGAGCAAGCCCCAGGGTGCGAAGAAACAACTCACCACAGCGGTGGATCTAGATGCCCTGCTGACGCTGCCCGGCGGCAAACGCAAGGCCTGGCTGGAGGAGGAGGCCGGCACCACCCTGCCGGCGAAGTCGGCAACGGGGTTGAAGGACGCCAGTAGCGAGGCAGAGCTGCTGGAAGCCCTGGCCCCGCGCATCAACCGCGACCTGTTTGATGGCCCCCAGGCGGCTGGCGGCCTGGTGTTTCAGCCCACCGAGGAACGGCGTCGCAGCGGCAGCCACTACACACCCCGATCGCTCACAAGGCCGATCGTGGAGGAAGCACTGCGCCCCTGGCTGGAGCGTTGCGAGCATCGCCCCACAGCAGCCCAGATCCTCGATCTGAAGATCTGCGATCCGGCCATGGGCTCGGGCGCCTTCCTGGTGGAGAGCTGCCGCTACCTGGCCGAACTCCTTGAACTGGCCTGGAATCGGGAAGGTTTGCCAGATGCCCTGAAACCTGGCGGCCACGCCCACGGCGAAGAACCCTTGATCTACGCCCGCCGGCTGATCGCCCAGAACTGTCTATACGGGGTGGACAAAAACCCCTTCGCAGTGAACCTGGCCCGCCTCAGCCTCTGGCTTGTGAGCCTGAGCAAGGACGCGCCGTTCACTTTCGTGGATCACGCCCTGAAGTGCGGCGATTCGCTGGTGGGTATGGAGCGCAGTGAGATCGAAGGAGCGTTGAAGGGCGCCAGCCTGCAGCGCGAACTGCAGATTGAGTACTTCGATCAGGTGCGCCAGCAGGAGGCCAGGAGCTTCGCGCTGTTCCATGCCGACACCCGCAGCGATATCGACGACGCCCAGAAGCGCCAGGCGCTCGATGATCTGAACGCCAGCACGGCCTACCTCCGCACGGTGGGCGATCTGCTGGTGGCGGCGTTCTTCAACGGCAAGAAGCCGAAGGATCGCGAGGAGCTGAAGCAGCTGTACCTGGCGGCCACCCTGCAACACAGTTCAGCGGCGGAGCTAGAAGGCGAATTGGCCGAACCACTGGAGCGGCTGCGCGAGGGCGAGAAGGGCATTCAGCCGCTGCACTGGCCACTGGCCTTTCCGGATGTATTCGGGCGGCCGGAGCCGGGCTTCGATGTGTTCGTGGGCAACCCTCCCTTTGCTGGTGGCATACGCATATCAGGTGATCTTGGCCAGGTCTACTTCGAGTATCTACAGAGAGAATTTGAGCATATTGATGGAAACAGTGATCTTTGTGCTTACTTCTTTAGGCGGTGCTTCGATCTAATGTCTACAGGCGGAGCCACTGGCCTGGTGGCTACCAATACGATTATGCAAGGCGATACAAGAAGGGCGTCTCTTGCATATATATTGAATTCAGGGGGAAGGATTTACAGCTGTCATCGCAGATTTAGGTGGCCTGGAGCGGCAGCAGTCCGAGTCTCTACAGTCCATTTTGTTAAAGCCAAGGGCAATTGCCCACCACGCTGTCTAGCTGGAAGTCTCCCCTGCAACTTTATTTCATCGTTTTTGCTTCCTGGAGGAGCAATGCAGGACCCGCTTCCGCTTTACTCCAATCAAGGCATCTGCTTCGGAGGGGCGATGGTATACGGAGACGGGTTTATCCTGGGCAAAGAAGAGGCAACTGAGCTGCTTTCTCAGGATGATTCTAATGCTGCCATAGTGCAGAAATATCTTGGCGGACAGGAGATGAATGAGTCACCATTTGCTGTAGGCAACCGGTACGTAATCAATTTTGGCACGATGGAGCTGGAGAAAGCCATTGACTGGCCTAGCCTTATCCGGATTGTTGAAGAGCGTGTGAAGCCGTCAAGAGACGCAAAGTCAAACAATGCAATAGCAATACGGCAGCAGAAGTATTGGTGGCGATTCCGAAGCGATACTCCTGTTCTGCGCGAAGCATTGCAAGGGTGCAGCAGATGTATAGTACTCTGTCGAGTAGGCAAGCACATTAGCCTAGCCTTCCAAGAAATAGACCAGGTTTTTGCTGACAGCACAAAGATCTTTGCCTGGTCGGGATACATGCACTTCGCCATTTTGCAGTCTCGTCTTCACGAGGCATGGGCAAGATTTTTATGCTCGTCATTCAAAGATGATTTAAGGTACAGCCCCAGTGATTGTTTCGAGAACTTTCCTCTCCCTCCTTTAAACTATGGATCGGGCTCGCCTCAGGATGGCTGCTCTCTTGTGGGAAAAAGTTATTATAAATACCGTGAATTTCTTATGGTAGATAATTCCGAAGGTCTCACCAAGACCTACAACCGCTTCCACGATCCCGCCGAAACCAGTAGCGACCTCCTAGAACTGCGCTGCCTCCACAGCGAAATGGATCAGGCGGTGCTGCAGGCTTACGGCTGGAGCGATGTGCCCACCGCCTGCGGCTTCGGGCTCGATTACCTAGATACAGAAGACGACGCCCAGCTCCCCGACGCGCTGCAGGAGCACATCGACAGCGGCGAGTTGTTCTTCTGGGACCCCAAAGACGCCCTCGATTTCCAGGGCCAGCTGCAGGCCTACGGCGCCATCACCGGCCGCCGCAAGCTGCCCTGGCGCTACCGCTGGCCCGATGCCGTGCGGGATGACGTGCTCGCCCGGCTGCTGGCGCTGAATGCCGAGCGCTACGCCGAGGAGGTGGCCCAGGGGCTGCATGGCAAGGCGGGCAAGAAGCCAGCCACCGATCCCGCCGCTGGCGGCAAGCACCGCGGCAGGCCTGCGAAGGCAACCAACTCGGCCGATACTGGGCAGATCGGACTGGCGTTGTGAAGAAGCTCGACGGCAAGGTCTCCAGCATTCGTGAGTTGCTCTTCGGGGCTCGCTTCGGGATCGACTACTACCAGCGTGAGTACCGCTGGGAACGCCGCCAGGTTGAGGAGCTGATCGACGATCTCACCAGCCAGTTTGGCGATGATCATGACCCCTCTGATCCCCGCGCGAAAGTCCGCGATTACCGCCACTACTTCCTTGGTGCCGTCATCACCAGTGAGAAGGAGGGCAAACGTTTTCTGATTGATGGCCAGCAGCGCCTCACCACTCTCAGCCTCCTGCTGATCTTTCTGCTGCGCTCACTGCCTAACAGCGAAGACCAGGCCAACATCCGCCCGTTGATCTACGCCGAGAAATACGGCACAAAGGCATTCACGATCGACGTGGAGGAACGCGAAGCCCTCCTGCAGTCGCTATTAAACGGTGAAATCTTTGAAGCAAGTGCAGCCAGCGATGCTGTGCGCACCATGTTGGCCCGCTACAACGACATCGAAGCACTATTCCCGCAGAAAATCCTGAGTGAGTCTCTACCCTTCTTTGTCGACTGGCTAATCGAGAACGTGCAGCTGGTGGAGATCACGGCCTACAGCGATGAAGCCGCTTACACGATCTTTGAAACTATGAACGACCGGGGACTTCGCCTCACCCCGGCTGAAATGCTGAAGGGTTTTCTCCTGGCCAACATCCCCACTGAAAGCCAGCGCAACCACTGCAGCGATGTCTGGAAGCGCCTGGAGCAGCAGCTCCTGGGGATTGATAAAGAAGCCCAGGCCGACTGCTTCAAAGCCTGGCTTCGTGCCCAGCATGGCCAAAGCATCCGCGAACGCCGTGCGCAAGCGGCTGATCAGGATTTCGAGTTGATCGGTCGTGAGTTTCACCGCTGGGTCAAAGATCACTCCGACCTGCTTGGCCTGACGAACGAAACAGGATTTGTTGCTTTCATCCAGCGCGAATACACATTCTTTGCTGGTGTGTATCAGAAGATCCGCCAGGCCTCTGAGCAGCTCACGCCGGGGCTGGAAGCTATTTACTTCAACCACAGCAGCGGCTTCACCTTGCAGCTGCCCTTGATGCTGAGTGCCCTCAGCCTCGATGACTCACCTGATGTCATCGAGAGCAAGTTGCGTCTGGTTGCCAACTACGTGGACATCACCATCCACCGGAGGATCTGGAGCTACCAGGCCATTGATTATTCAACGAACTACTACCGGGTGTTCACGCTGCTGCGTGACAAGCTGCGGCGCCGCCCCCTACAGGAGTTACAGCAGGCACTCAGCGACGACCTGGCCTCACTCCCGGACTTTGACTCCTCGCCCACCTGGGGCCTGACCCGAGGACGGATGAACCGGCCCCAGGTGAAGCGCTTTCTCGCGCGCCTTACCCATGAACTGGAGCAGGAGTC
>NZ_JAGQDB010000106.1:0-7133 GCF_024346495.1 Cyanobium sp. A1C-AMD
CCCGCCTGGCTTCAACACATAGGCCGCTAGAGCGGAACGGATCCGTTGGGCTTGACCAGTCGTGATCAATAGCTGATTTGCAGGGCTCTGGGCTGCAGCCGGTTGATCAGCAGGGCGACTGAGGGCCACAAACCAAAGGGCCATACAGGCAGCCAAGAAGCCTCCAAACAGCTCAAGAAGCAAGGGCGTGGACATGGTGGATTGGTTGCTTCCCTAATCCTGGCAAGCTTGATGAAGAAACGTGAAGCACCCAGTCGCGTTTGCCTAGGCCCTATCCCAGGGCAATGAGGATCATGCGGGCACTGGAGCGGTAGGCCAGTGTTTCAACTCCAAGAGCTAAAGGCGCATCGGGATGGCCGGAACCTATGCCGTGAAGCAGGGCAAGGTTCTGGAGGCCGCTTTCTAAATGGCGCTGAAGGTGCCTTACGCGGGGGTCAGCCAGGTTTATCGCCACAGGCCGTTGAACCCAGCGCTCTGCCAGCTCGAGCGGCACGCGGTGGCGGCTGACCTCGCCAATAGTCGTGGCCAGCCGCTGGGGGTTGAGGTTGAAGAGCAAGCCGTTGAAGTGGCTGGTCTCAACAGAGCAGGATTGACCTGGCAGATAGATCGCCTGCTGGCCAGCCCGATCAAACCAGTCCTTGCCCTCAATGCGAAAACGGGTGCTGCCGAAGTAGGGGATTTCCAGAGTGCTGTCACTGTGCTCCGCGGTGCTGGCAACTAGGGGCACATAAGATGCTGCGCTGATTGCCATCCGACCTGCCAGCAAGCAGTGGGCACGATGGGCAAAAGGCTGACTGATTTGGCGGGCCTCAAAACAGGTGAGCTTCACCGTGAGGCCGATTTCCTCGGCTAAGGCATCACTGTCAAAGCGCAACTCACCAGGTTCACTGCCGAATGCCAATGTCTGCGTGCCCAACCATTCCATTTGCTGGTGAAGCGGCGCATCTGGGGCCGGAGCAGCGGCTGCCACGGAAATACACTTTTGTAATTTATCTATGTTGCAGGTTGAATGCGTTTCGCCAGACTTTCACTCGCTTCGTGTTTACTTCAAAAATCAAGGGGTTTGCTGATATATCTGCTCTAAACGCTCGCGGCTAAAATCGACGTAAAGCACCTCTTCGCCGAGCTGGGGAGCCTCTGGGTGAACCCTGCTGCGTTTACGAGGGGTTTGAAGGGAATCTCCCTCCTGGGAACTACGCAAGTTTTGGGACATCAGCGCGAAGGCGCCGCCAGCGATGGCCGCAAAGAAAACCAAATAAATGACAGCCAGCAAATCGTTCATCGGCATTCCGCTTTGCTGAATCTTAATATGAAGAAATATGAAACGTGGTTTTTCGATCTGTTGATGCGGCGCTGAGATCCCACAGCAGCCGGGCCAGTGGGTCGGAGCAGGCCTCCGCGCTGGGTTGGCTGGTCTCAAAACGCAGCCGACCCGGCCCCACAACTCGGTTGCTCAAGTATTGAAATCCACTGGCGTGCGGTTTTGAGCCATCGGCGAGGCCGGCCAGCAGGGCGCCAGCCCTCTGGGGAGTTTCGGTGAGCCGCAGCAGGTCGCGAGCAACAAAGGCGAACAGGGCCTGGCCCACGGGGTTGTGGCTGCGGCTGTAGCGGAAGAAGCCCCCCTTACTGCGCGGGATCACCAGCCCCGGGCTCCAGGCGAGCACCGGCAGATGCGTGCCCTGCTCCCTCAGCCGCCGCTCCACCTCCCTTGCCATCAACAGGTTGCAGAGCTTGCTGTCTTTGTAAGCCTTCTCGGCACTAAAGCTGTCGCTGCCATCAAGCATTAGCGCCCCAGGACCCTGACGCAGTCCGGCAAGATCCCCGAGGCCAGCCGGGAGGCCCACTTTCCCCCCGGCGCTGGTGGGGTCGTGCACCTCCGATGCGGTGACCACCAAGCGAGGTGCCTTGCTCCGGATCAACAGGGGCAAAAGTTGCTGCAGCAGGGCCTGGTGACCCAGGTGGTTGACGGCGATGGTGAGTTCAAACCCCTGGGCCGACCATCGGGGCTCGACCGTGCCGCTGTACTGCAAGCCGGCGTTGAGCACCAAGGTATCGATCGGCTCGCCCTTGGCCAGCAAGGCTTCAGCACAGCGCCCGATGCTGCTCAGATCAGCCAGATCGCAGCTAGGGGTATCGATCTTGTCGCTCAGGCGCTGGCGCAGAAGCGCGGCTGTGGTCCCATCCCGGCAGGGGATGGTGAGGTGGTGACCGGCCTGGAGCAGCAGGGTTGCCGCCTCAAAACCGATCCCGGAGCTGCCACCAGTGAGCAGGATGTTGCGTGACTCTCCAGCACTGCGCTCCTCAACGGCCATAGCCCCTATTCCCGGCAACACCCGATTCTGTTGATCCAAATGGCGGATCGCCAGGCAGCCGGCTTGGCGTCACGATGGCTATCTCAAGAGCGCAGCGATCCCCGTGTCCAGCACCGAGTTAGCCCCGGATTCCCTGGTTGAGCGGCTGGCGGGCGTTGCGGGGATGGGTCAGGGACGCCGTCGTTTGGTGCTTCTACTACCCCAGTTGGGGGATTTCGACAGCCTCGAATACGCCCAAGCCCTGGTTCCTGCCCTGCCGCAACTGGAGACTGCCGGGATCGCCGTGCTGGCAATCGGTATCGGCCAGGCTGCCGGAGCCGATCGCTTCTGCGAGTTCACAGGCTTTCCGCGCGAGCTACTGCAGGTTGATGCAGACCCGCGGCTGCACCGTGCCCTGGGCCTCTACGAGGGTCTGCGGCAGATCGGCGGCCCCTGGCCCAACCTGCTTTTGATGTGCGCTGGCATCGGCTCCCCCGGCACCTTGGCCGAGGTGCTGCGCGGCTACACGGGCGATCGAGCAGCTCCCCAGCGAATCGCCGACGAGGAGACCATCCAGGCCGGCCCCTTGCCACCTATTAAAGGTTCGTTCTTTGCCAGGGCTGGCGGGACCGTATTCCAGCGCCCCTTTGAACTAGCCACGGTTCGGCTGCGCAACATGAGCGAGGTGTTGGGCAACTGGCGCACCTACGTGCCCTGCGAAGACTTTCTTACCCAGCGCGGTGGCACCTTCCTGCTGGAAGACGACGACACCCTGCTCTACAGCTACAAGGATCGCGGCATTCTCGGCTTTTCGGCATCCATGGCAAGGCCGCTCAGCTTCCTGGATCCTTACCTCGCCTGATTATTAACTGCCTACAAAGACAAGGCCGAATCCAATGGAAGCCCACGGGTCCTCGCCGTCCGGCCCTAGCCGCCTGGCCCTAGCCACATTCCGTTACAGTTCCCGTAACAAACCGCAACACTCATGACTGACTCTGTTTCCCGCTTCGGATTCGTTGAGTTTGCTGAAACCTGGAATGGTCGCCTAGCCATGCTCGGTTTCGTAATCGGCCTCGGCACTGAGCTACTCACTGGCCAAGGCATCCTTTCCCAACTCGGCCTGGGTTGATCACCATGGAAACCGATTACACAGCTGCAATATTCACCGTGATTGCCCTTGTGGTGGTACTCGGTGGCATGACCACCTACGTGCTCAGTCGCCCCACTGACCTCACCCCGAGATCCTGATAGCTGTAACTCTCAGCATCGTTGAGCCTAATTCCTCCTTCTTCGTTGCAAAAAAATGACAAACACTCCGGCTGGCCGAGAATGGCTTAAGCATCGGGCCGAAGAATTGATTCTGTTGGAACAGCTCAAACGCGTAGAACTGTTCAACGGCCGAGCAGCAATGTTGGGTATCGCGATTGGCATCATCACAGAAGGGCTTACGGGCTCTGGCATCGCCCACCAAATCGGCCTCGGAGCCCTGATAGACGGTTACGCTGCCTGCCGCACACAGTTTCTTCCCTTCTGTTTCTGAGTCTGATAGCCGTGCCTTTGGGCTGCAGTGCTCTCAGTTGCGACCTCAATGTTGGGATCTTAGTGTTGGGACAAGATTGCATTGCAGCGGGGCAATTTGCAGCCAAAACTTGCTGATCTCCAAGCGGCCCTTGAGGTGCCCCTGCCCCAATTATGGAGTCAGCTTGGTCAGCGGCAGCTAAGGCCAGAGCTGATGGATCAGCCCGGACTTGATCCTCTGGATCATCAGCAAGCATTACTTGGTCTAGCTCGCATCAATGCGTTGACCCGCAGCACTGCTTGCTTCTTTCCTGATATCCGTCGATTAGCAAAACTGAATCCTGCGCGGCGGTTGCGCCTCCTAGATGTGGCCTGCGGTGGGGGCGACACGGTGCGTGCCATCAGTCGCATGGCCAAGCGGGAGGGGATTGATCTGGAGGTGCATGGCTGCGACATCAGCGCTGAAGCTGTTTCCCTGGCAAGGGCAGCAGCTGAGGCGGAGGGATTGGAGACTCATTTCTTCCAAACCGACGCAATCAATTCCCCTCTTCCTGGCGGTTATCACCTAATCACCACCTCGTTATTTCTGCATCACCTCACGGAAGCCGATGCAGAAAGCCTGCTGCGATCTATGGCCGCCGCCACCCTCAATCAGCTGTTGGTGCACGACCTAATCCGCAGCCCCATTGACCTGCTGCTCACCTGGATCGGCACCCGGCTGCTGAGTCGCTCAGCGATCGTGCACATAGATGGACCACTCTCGGTGGGTGGTGCCTTTCAACTCGACGAGGTGGCGCAGCTAGCCGCATCGGCTGGCCTGGTGGGTGCCCAGATCACCCGGTTCTGGCCCGAGCGTTTCCTGCTCGCCTGGAGTCGGAATGCAGCCAATGCCTGAACTCAGACCGTTGCATATTTCGCCTTGCTGGGATGTGGTGGTAGTGGGTGCTGGACCGGCCGGCGCCCTTGCAGCCCATGGTCTGGCCAGTCGTGGCGTACGCGTCTTGCTGGTGGAGCAGCGCCTCTTTCCACGCTGGAAAGTCTGTGGGGCCTGCCTCAGCCCCCAGGCGCTGGCAGCACTTAAAACAGCTGGACTTGGCAACCTAGTGGCGGCCCAGGGTGGTCTACCCCTTGAGCGGCTGCAGCTGGGGGTAGCTGGCCTGGTGAGCCCGCTCACGCTGGGAGCTGGCCGGGTCCTGTCCCGCTCTCGCCTTGATCAAGCTCTGCTGGAAGCAGCTGTTGCAGTTGGTGCCACGGTGATGACGGGCACCCGAGCCGTACTGGGCGCCGCCGCCACCGGCTTAGAACCAGACCGGGAGGTGGTGCTGCAAAAAGGCACTACAAGGTGGAGTGTCAGCGCCAAGGTGGTGTTGATCGCGGCGGGTCTCAGCCACCGCGCCATCGATAACGAGGCTGAGATCAGCACCAGCATCGAGCCCCATAGTCGTATTGGCGCAGGGTGCGTACTGCCAGGGGAAGCTGCCGAGCTGCCGCCCGGTGTGCTGCAAATGGCTGTGGGCCATGGCGGTTATGTGGGTCTGGTGCGGGTCGAGAGCGGGGAGATAAACCTGGCCTGTGCCTTCGATCGGCCCATGCTGGGCTCCGGTGGTGGTGCGGCCCTGCTTTGCCAAAAAATCCTGGCAGAAGCGGGCTTTGCGACTCTGCCTGGCCTTAAGGAATCAGCCTGGCAACTCACCGCAGCGCTCAGTCGTCACACAATTCCGCTTGCGGGTCACAGGCTGCTGCTGCTTGGTGATGCCGCCGGCTACGTGGAGCCCTTCACCGGTGAAGGCATGGGCTGGGCCCTGACCTCCTCACTAGCTGCCCTGCCTCTAGTGCTTCGCGGATTGGAGAACTGGGATGGCGCAATTGAGTCGGAGTGGCGGCGCCTGCACCGCCGCTGGGTGGCACAGAAGCAGAAATCATGCCGAGTGCTGGCAGTGGTTTTGCGGCACCCCAGGATCAGGTGGGGGCTGCACAGGCTGGCTGGGAGCTTCCCCTCGGTCGCCGGCTCCATGATTGGGCTTCTGCAGCGGCCCGCCCTGCCCTGCTCGACGGACTGATCAATCATGCCCCTGTCCTTGATTGGTCTTGGCACTGCGGTGCCCCAAAGGCGCATCAGCCAGCATGAAGCCCTGGCCCTTGCACCGCAGATGGGCAACGCCAGCCCTCGTCAACAACGCCTGCTGGAGAGGATCTACCAGCGCTCGGGGGTGATGCACCGCCACTGCATTCCCCTGCCTGACTCCGGCAACCCCTCAACGGCTGAACGGATGAGGCGCTACCAACCGGCAGCGCTTGAGCTCGCCCTAGAGGCTTCCCGTCTAGCGCTTAAGGATGCCGCTATCGAGGCCAGCGCGATCACCCACTTAATCACCGTTTCATGCACGGGCTTCGGCGCCCCTGGCTTCGACCTCGCCTTAATCGCCAACCTGCCACTAGCCATGGATGTGGCCCGAACTCATGTGGGTTTCATGGGTTGCCATGGGGCGTTCAACGGACTGCGGGTGGCACGGGCCTTTGTGGAGGCTGATCCCAGTGCCTGCGTGCTGCTCTGTGCAGTGGAGTTGTGCAGCTTGCACTTGCAGGAGGGCTGGAACCCGGACCACATCGTGGCCAATGCCCTATTCGCTGATGGTGCCGGTGCGGTGGTGGCGGTAGCTGCCGATGGCGCTGGTGTGGGCTCAACCAATAAAACAGGCTTACAGCTAGTCGCCTCATCCTCAACAGTGCTTCCCGGCACTGAAGACCTGATGGGCTGGATCATTGAAGATCATGGTTTTTCCATGGTTCTCTCATCCAAAGTCCCCAGTCGCATCGCCGCCCAGCTGCGCCCTTGGCTGGAGCAGTGGCTGGCGGGCCTGGGGCTGACATTGCCAGAAATAGAAACCTGGGCCGTTCATCCCGGCGGGCCCCGCATCCTTGGGGCGGTACAAGAGAGCGCCGGGTTGCAACCCGCCCAGATTGATCTCTCCACTGCGGTATTACGTCAATTCGGCAATATGTCGTCGGCAACTATTTTGTTTGTCCTGGATCGGCTGCGCACTTCACCAGACCAAAACGGCCCATGCCTGGCTTTGGGTTTCGGTCCCGGTCTCGCTGTGGAAGCGGCATTGCTCATGGTGCAAAAGGCCACCTGATTGCGGTTCTGACCACTGCTTTCCCATCCAGACTTCTTGTACAACTTGCCCAACCACCCAGCCAATAAAAAAGCCCCCTGTTGAGAGGGGGCTTCTGGGATTCCGTATTACCCAGCCGTAGCTGGGCTGTTGACTATCAACCGATTGCAGGTGCGGTCAGTGCCACGGGGGTGGCAGTAGCAGCAGC
>NZ_JAGQDB010000107.1:0-6981 GCF_024346495.1 Cyanobium sp. A1C-AMD
AGCGCCTTGCGCAGTGGTTCAAGCTGGTAGGCCTTGACGTCGATGCCGGCCCTGTAGGGGGCCTGGAACAGTTCGGCGTCGGTGGCGGTGACGCAGTTCCAGCGCAGGGTGTTGAGGTAGGCGGCGAACTGTTTCGGTTGGTCAAAGCCCCGCTGGGCCACCGCCTCCCAGCTGCTCTCCCCAAGCACCTCAAAGTCGATCTCACTGCTCAGAAATACTGTGAGGCGCTGACCGATGGCGTCGTCTTCCATGCAGGCCAGGGTCACGACCCTGTCACCCCCATCCGCCACCTTGCGGTGCATGGGGGGCTCCACCTCTTCCACCAGGTAGCGGCGGGTACGGCAGCGCACAACCGAACCCGGCTTGAGCCTGGGGCTTGGGCTGGTGGCAGCCGGTTTCATCAGTCAGCTCCTTGCGATGCGTAGCTCACTGGCGGTAGCGGCGGCGGTGGCACCGGGGGCACCTCCTACTGCTGTCAGTCTGCACCTAACAGAAGCCAGGTTGCAGTACTTCGACAGCACTTGCAGCCTTGGATTTGAGAACTATGCATAGCCTGCATAGTTCGAGGTTTCCAGCTGTTGCGGGTAGTGCCCTTTCACTGCGCCTTGCGGTGTGTCGCAACATCTCCCCCGCCAGCACCCACCCCTTCTTCCAACGACCCCTCCAACCCCAGCAGTGCCCCAGCTCCTCGGGCCACCGCCCGGAAGGCGCGGCGCTGGATCACCCGCAGCGTTGCCTTGGCTGCCGCAGGTGCCTGCAGCTCCTGGGGCAGCAGCAGCCACAACTGTTCTTGCAGGAAAAGCCCATCGGCAACCGGCACCAGACCCTGCTCCTGCCACCAGCTCCTGGGGGCTAGGGCCGGGCAGAGCGGCACCGCTACAGGCCGCTGCTGCAGCTGCTCTAGCCAGGCCTGCGGGTCCTGCCAGACCCGCGAGGCGCGCTCCAGGTTGCAGAAGCAGGGCTCCAGCTCCCCATGCAGCAGGGGCATGATCTGGGCAGCGGGCAGCAACACCTGCTCCTCCCACACGTCAGCCCAGCGCTGATGGGCCACTAGCTGCAGCGGCAAGGTTCCCAGCGGCAGCACCTGCACTCCCGGCCAGTGCGGCAGTTCACCGCTTGCCAGCTCCTGGTTATGGCAGAGGGAGGAGACCAGCGCTCCATCGAGCACGCCCTGGGCCACCAGGGTTGCCCAGTCGCCGGCGGGGTGAAAGCAGGGCGGCACCTGCAACACCCCGGGCAGCCCAGCAAGCAGCGACTGGTGCAGAGCATCGGTGCCCAGCCGCAACCGACCGTCTTCTAGGCGATGGGCCCTGCTGGCCAGACGCAGGAAGCGCAGGCTGCTGCTTCCTCCCCAGCGGCACACCTGGCGGGGGCCACGCGCTGGTTGGAGGCGGAACTGCTCGGCCAGCTCCCAGTAGCTGCGGCTCACCGTGGTTTGGTGCATCGATAGGGAGCGGGCGGCGCGCATCTGACTGCCGCTGACTTCCATCAGATCCAGCACGTGCAGGTTGAGCAGCATCTCGGGCGGTCTGTAGGACTTGCGCCGTCGCCGCGCAGGCGGCACAACGGCAGCAGAACGCTGGATTGGCACGGCAGCGCGGCAGCAGAACGGGGCAATCAGCCTTGCCCTTTTCCAGCTCCCGTCCACCCTCCTTCCCGCGAAGAACCCAGCCGGCTGAAACCCCCTGCCAGCACTGAGCCGGCTGCACCAGTTGATTGGCGGCTGTTGCCGCGGGCCGCAAGGGCCAGCAACCTGCAGCAATGGAGCCCCTGCGCTGTCACCTACTAATCGGCCCGCCCGCCAGTGGCAAGAGCACCACTGCCACGGCGCTCGCCCCTTTGCTTGCAGGGCCTGAGGGGCAGCCGGCGGTGGTGCTCTCGACCGATGCGATCCGCGCTGAGGTGTTCGGCGATTCGGCCGTTCAGGGGCCCTGGCCGTCGATCCAGCAGCGGCTGCATGAGCGGCTGATCGGTGCGGTGGCAGCCGGCATGCCGGTGATCGTGGATGCCACCCATGCCCAGCGGCCCTGGCGGCTGGCGATCACCCAGCAGCTGGCCATACCCAGGCCAGTGGAGTGGATCGGCTGGTGGCACTTCACACCGGTGAGCACCTGCCTGCGCTGGAACGAGAAACGGGAGCGCCCCGTTCCCGTCCCGGTGATTCGCCGCATGGCCGCTGCCTTGGCGGATGAGGCCTTTGGTCCGGGGCGGGCGGAAGGCTTTGCCTCGGTGGTGGCGGTGCAGCCCACCCAGCAGCGCGACCTCACTACTTATTTACGTAGCGAACTCTCCCGTCTTACCCGCCGCATCAGCGCGGCCTGCAATCGCCAGCACCAGCTGCTGCTCCACGGCCACTCGCGCCTGCTTGATCTAGAGCGGCTGCTCTATCTGCTGCAGCTCCTCGCGGCGCACCCCGATCTGGCGACAACCGATCAGGGCAGCCGCGAGGCCCTAGAAACGCTCGTTTCACCGCTGCCCAGCGGTGAGCTGCCCCAGCGGGCGGCCGCCCTGCTGCGCACGCTCCATGGGGTCTGCTACGGCGATGCCGAGGCTGTACGCCGCGATCTGAGCTGGCTTGAGGGCCAGGGCTTCTTCTCCGCCACCCCCGTGACGACGGGGATTCAGCCCCTTCCCCTGCTGGCTGCCACCTCTGAGGAGCAGGCCCCCCGCAGTGGCGGTGTCCATGGCGGTCAGCCGCCAATGGCTGATGCGGCGGTGTTTGTGCGGGTGATGACCCTGCTGCGCCATCTGCTGCAGACGCCCTTTGACCGGCCGGCGGAAGGTCCGGGGGCACTGGCGATGCAGCGGCATCTGCTGGAGCGTCTCGCTGAGATCCCCGGCGGCCATGGCTCAGGTGAGCTGGCGACGCTGCGCAAAGACATCGAGAAGACCCTCACTCCCTATGGATTTCGGCTGCACCACGACAACCCACGCCATGGCTACTGCCTTGGCACCGCCCTGCTCTCAGCGCCGCGGCTGGTGGAAATCCATGGGGTGGTGCAACACGCGGCCCAGCGGTTGGGGGATCCGACTGCGCAGGATCTGCTCGATGAGTTGGAGCAACGTCTCAGCTGGGGCGGTATCGAGGTGACGGCCACGCCGGCGTTGCGCACCTATCTCGATGGCGCCCATCCCGGTGCGGAGACCCTGCAGCGGGGCAGCCTGGCCGAACCAAGGGAAGCTGAGCGGATCGAGACGGCGATCCTCGAGCACCGGCGCGTACGCCTGCTGCGCCTGGGGACCTCCTCCGATCAGGGCAGGGGTGAGGAGATCCGCGCCTGGCCCCTGCAGCTGGTCTTCTCAGCGGGGCTCTGGCACCTCGCCTGGGAGGACGACGCCATCGGCCGGCCCCATGGGTTGCTGCAGAGCGAACGGCTGGAGCAGCTGGTGTTCCTGCAGGCCGAACCGCGGGGTCGCCGCAACGAATCCGACCACAGCACCGCGCTTGCCAGGTTGCAACGGCTGCTTCATCACTGCGGTGGCATCGAGCTGGGTGATGACCTCACAGCCCAGGAGGGTCTCTGCCAGCCCAGCAGCGAGCAGCGCCGCCGCCAGCTGCAGACCCTGCGCCTGTCCTGCAAGAGCGAGGCCTACGCCGCCATTCGCCAGGGACAGCTTCCCTTCTCCCTCGACCAGATCCGGCTGGAACGGCCGGCTAAGCAAGCAAAGCCCAGGTCCGCGGCCCAGGGCACCACAGCCGACTGGGTGCATCCAGAGCTGGCCCAGATGCTGACGCCCAACCCCAGCGGGGACAGCCATCCCCATCCGGTGGAGATCGACCTGCCGCCCTGGATCCTGGCCCGCGGCAGCGCGCTGCGCCGCTGGCTCTTTTCCCACGGCAGCGCCCTACGCATCGAGGCACCGGAGGCCTTGCGGCAGGAGCAGCAGGGCCAGGCGCTGGAGATGCTGGCTTTGGCTCAGCGACGCCCAGGCAGCTGAGCTTGAACGTGGGATTGGGCTTACCGTTGAGGTGTGGCTCCGTGTTGTCAGCGCAGGCCACCTGCCGCCATGACCCCTGCCGATTACGCCACTGAACAGCCCGAGGCTCCCTTCTCCGTGCGCCGCAGGCAGCGCGGGGGACGACGGATCGTGCAGGTGAGCAGCTCGCTCAGCGCTATGGATGCTCTGCGGGCACGGATCCGTTCCCAGAGCAAAGCGGTGGCAGAGCACATCGCCACCGATCTGGATGCCCGTGCCTTCATTGCCGACTGGGCCACGCCTGAACCCCTCAACCGCTGAAGACAGGCGTGGACTTGAGGGCTGGGCAGATCATCACCGTTGATTGGCGCAAAGATCGAAACGACCCTGGGCTGGACCCTCAACCTCCGAACCCCAACAAGCTCCGGCCAGCTGTCGTCGTGCAGGACTGCGAGCTGTTTGACCCTGCCTATCCAACAATGCTGGTGGTGCCGATGACTGGCGACCCCTCGCTGGCGATGGCCGATCTGACTGTCGTGCTCCAACCCAACAGCACCAACGGCTGCAGGAAGGTGAGCTATCTGCTGCCACAGAACCTGACCTGTGTGGCCAAGACTCGCATCACAGATGCCACCGCTTGCTGCGTGACTCCCACCGAGCTGCAGCAACTCCGCCAGCTGGTTGTGTTGGTGATCGGTGGCTTCTCTTGAAGAGCGGCAAGGAGCTCAACCGAGGAGCAGCTCACTCCTCTTCTGTGCTGCCCAGGGGGACGAGCTTGATCTGCTTGCGGCCCAGCTTGATCTCGAACTCATCGCCTGGCTTGAGGTCGAGCACGGCTGTGTAGGCCTTGCCCACCAGCAGGTTGCCGTTGCCCTGAACAGTTGCGACATAGCTAAGGCTGCGGCCACCCTTGCCCCGGCCGGCGCTATCGGCGCCGAGGCTTACACCCTTGGCACCGAGCAGGGCCTCATAGAAGGATGTGAAGTTGAGGCGCTCCGTGCCATCTTTTTTGGTGCTCACATAGCCGCACTCACGAACGAGCTCGGACTTGGAGACATCGCCTAGCTCCTTGACCTTGGCGAGCAATTCGGATCCGGTAAGCATGAATTCAATGGAATTTCCTTGAAAGTACCAATCCCCTACAGGTTGTCCAGTGGGATCAAGCAAAAGAAAAGACCTTGATTTGACGAATGATCAGCCTTCTGCTGCTGGCGTATCTGCAAACAAGGGGCCGAGCGGCACCACGGCGAGCGTGCCTTGCTCCATCACTTGCAAGCCAGGCGGGTTGGCTTGCTCTGGCCCATAGACCTCAGCAGCTGGAGCATCTGGGCCAAGCGGTAATGGGTTCTGCCGGTAACGCAGGCGTGGCATTCCTTTGATCTGCAGCCATCTATCAGCTTGCTTTAGCTGCTTGTTGTTGGCTGTTCAGCGCCGCAACATTTCGCAGGCCTCTCCATCATCATTTCCGTCCAGGTAGCTATGCCCCTGGCGCAGCAGCTCTTGGGCGCGGTCATAGGAGCTGATCTCGCTGCAGCGGTAACGGCGGCCGCCCGGGGTGGTGCCATCAGGGATGACGGCTGAGCGGCGACCTCGCCGGAAGTCCCAGGGCCGGGTGATGCCGCCCTCCACCTGCCAGACCCCATAGCGCCGCCGGCTGGCACGGTATTCCGCGTCCAGATACTCCTTGGCGTTACACCCACTGAGGTACTGGCGGTAGGCAAAGGCTTGGCCGTCATCCACCATCGCCAGGTTGATGTTGATCTCTGAGATCACCTCGGCCACCGAGCGGCCATAGCGATCGGTGGTTTTGATGTTGAGGTTTACCTCCCGGCCAATGGGCAGGCGCTGCTGCAAATACGTGCGGGCCTGCTGGCCGTAGGGAGCTTGGGCGCTCTCAGGTGCATCGATGCAGGCCAGCCGCACGGTGAGGGCCTTGCCCGCCTGGCGCACCCGGATCGTGTCGCCATCGCCGATGGAGAGCACGGTGGCCTTGACGCCCTGAGCGACTACCTCGCTTGGCCAGGCCAAGGCCGCCAAAGCGAGTACACCCAGAAGAAACGTTCTAGCCATTGCCGGAGTTTGCACCGGCAGCCTTTTCATGCGGTTCCTGCATGACTTGGTTGCAGCTGGCTGATCTGCGCCAATCTGTCTGTGTCTATGCCTCAAAAGACGTTGGGCCGCAATCAGTTGCTTCTTGCCTGCGCGATTGCAGCTTTGGCGGCAGGAAGTGCCCTAGCCCAGCAGCCGGTGCAACCGCTGCCCAAGGTTGGAGGTTGCCCGCTTGGCTACTACAGCTCTGGCGGCTACTGCGTCCCCAGCTCCGGGGGCAACACCCGTGGCACCATTGAAAAAAGTGGTTCTGGCTGCCCGCTGGGTTTTTATTCCTCTGGCAACTACTGCCTCAGCAGCCCCAGTAACGAGCGGGAAGCGATCCAGAAAAGCGGCAAAGGATGCCCCCTTGGTTGGTATTCATCTGGTGGGTACTGCGTCAAGAGCCGTTGAAGCCTGTCCTGCCGGCAGTTCTATGTTGCAGATCTTGCTGAGCTGCCGTGCCCCAGAGTGAGTTGTTGCGGTTTCTGGCCCAGGTGAGGGCTGATCCAGCCCTGCGGCAAATGATGGCCGATGCCCTTACCGCTGATGAGGTGTCGCTGCTGGCCCAAGAGCGGGGCTTTCTGGTCTCTGGCAGCGACATCCTGCGCTTCCACGGCCAGTCGGCTTCTGGTATCCGCATCAGCCGTATCGATCACCCTGGCGAATATCCCGGCCGCTACTACTGAGCGCCCTTTAGCCCGCAATCTGCTCATACAAAAAAAAGCCCATGAGGAATACCTCAAGGGCGCTGACTATGAACATTCCAATGGCGGTTGATAGAAGCTGCTGACGTTGGCACCTGGGGCCATGCATTCCAGGTGTGGGGCGGATGGTCCTCCTGAGAGCACCTGTGGCGGTGCGGCTGGAGTGTCGATCAGTCGGGCGCACAAGGTGAGCGGCATTGGGGAATGCTGCTCTCTTGCCCGGCTGAACGACCCGCTCACGGATAGGTAAAGACTGTTGGAGCAGGGG
>NZ_JAGQDB010000108.1:0-6846 GCF_024346495.1 Cyanobium sp. A1C-AMD
TTTCGGGAGCTGGGCAACCCGACGCAGTAGGCGTACAGGAGCAGCACCACCATCATTCGGGGCTCGTACGCCTTCTCACCCCGTGGGTCCTTTTGCCGGTAGAAGGCGTGGATCTCCTCAAGATCCAGCTCGGCTGCCAGATCCAGCAAAAAGAACACCAGGTGGTTCTCCGGCAGCCAATCCATTGGTGATGGTGGCAGCAGCAGCGTCTGCTCGGGGTTCCAGGACCGGAACGATTTGGGCTTGACCATGCCCAATTCTCTCGCCCAGATCGCTTGCTGTCACTAGGATCTGGGCAGATTTCAGGGCGTCTATGGAGGGCTCGGGCGCTGATCTATGCGCGACACGCTTCTAGGACCGCGACGTTAGGCCGTCATCAGCCTTGACGGCATACGGACGGCAGCAGATCTTGCTTTACTTGATTGATGTGGACTCTGTCTCTGCTCTGCTACGGCTCTGTGGTTCTGACACTGCTGTTGGTAAAGCCGTCTTGCTGCTGGCGCCGTCGCTTCAGCTCCAGCCAGAGCAGCAGGGCCGTGACGTCGGCCGGACTTACCCCTGGAATGCGGCTGGCTTGGCCCAGGCTGAGGGGTTGGATCGAGTTGAGTTTTTCGCGGGCTTCCTTTGAAAGGGTGGCAATGGTGGCGTAATCCACGTCTGCTGATAAGGCCCGGTGCTCCTGCTTTTTCACCTGGTCGATCTGCTGCTGCTGGCGGGCCAGGTAGCCGCTGTATTTGATGTCGATCTCAGCGCCCTCACGCACGTCGCTTGGCAACTCCACCGGCGCCAGGCCTAGGCGCACCAGATCGCTGCTGTGGAAGCCGGAGCGGCGCAGCAGGTCGGCCAAGGTTATTGATCCCTTGATGGGGGCTTGGGTCTGGGCCTCCACGGCGGCGGCAGCCGGGTCGCTGACCTTGAGGCGCACCGATTCCAGGCGCTGTTTTTCGGCGCTGATGGCTTGTTGTTTGGCGTTGTAGATGGCCCAGCGCCGCTCGTCGATCAGGCCCAGCTCCCGCCCTAGGGGGGTGAGGCGTCGGTCGGCGTTGTCGCCCCGCAGCACCAGCCGGTATTCACTGCGGCTGGTGAGTACGCGGTAGGGCTCGCGCAGATCCTTGCTGATCAGGTCATCGATCATGGTGCCGATGTAGCTGCCCTCCCTGGGGAAGTGCACCGGCTCTTGGTCCCGCACCAGGCGGGCGGCGTTGAGCCCAGCCACCAGGCCCTGGGCTGCGGCTTCCTCGTAGCCGGTGGTGCCGTTGAGCTGGCCGGCGCAAAACAGCCCGGCTACCCGCTTGGTTTCCAGTGATGGCTTGAGCTGGGTGGCGGGCAGATAGTCGTAGTCGACTGCGTAGGCGGGCCGCAGCATCACGCATTGCTCCAGGCCCGGCAGGGTGCGCAGCAACTCGAGCTGCAGCCGCTCCGGCAGGCCTGTGGAGAAGCCCTGCACGTAGATCTCAGGCGTGTCGCGTCCCTCGGGCTCGAGAAAGATCTGGTGACTTTCCTTCTCGGCGAAGCGCACGATTTTGTCTTCGATTGAGGGGCAGTAGCGGGGCCCCTTGCTGTCGATGAAGCCGCCGTAGATGGGGGTGAGGTGAAGGTTGTCGCGAATTAGCTGGTGGGTGGCGGCCGTGGTTCGGGTCATGTGGCAGCTCATCTGCTCGCCGCTCACCCAGGAGGCCGGATCAAAGGAGAAGAAGCGATCTACGGCATCGCTTGGCTGCTCTTCGAGTTGGTCGAGGGCGATGCTGCGCCGGTCTACCCGGGCTGGGGTGCCAGTTTTGAGCCGGCCCATCTGGAAGCCCAGTGCCTCGAGGGCTTCGCTGAGGCCAACGGCGGCCTGCTCTCCTGCCCGGCCGGCGCTCATCGACTGGTTGCCCACCCAGATCTGCCCGCCCAGGAAGGTGCCGGTGGTGAGGATTACGGCGGCGGCGCCGTAGCTGCTGCCGAAGTAGGTGCTGATGCCGCTGATGCGGGCGTCTTTGCCGGGGGTGCCCTCCACCACCAGCCCGGTCACCATCGCTTCGCGCAGGGCCAGGTTTGGCGTGTGCTGCAGCAGCTGCAGCATCTGGCGGGCGTACTGGCGCTTGTCGGTCTGGGCGCGCAGGGCCCACACAGCGGGGCCGCGGCTGGCATTGAGCACCCGCTTCTGCAGGGCCGTGGCATCGGCCAGCCGGCCGATCACGCCTCCGAGGGCATCCACTTCATGCACCAGCTGGCTCTTGGCCGGACCGCCCACCGCCGGGTTGCAGGGCTGCCAGGCGATGCGATCGAGGTTGAGTGAAAACAGGGCCGTGTTTAGCCCTAGCCGAGCGGCGGTGATGGCGGCCTCACAGCCGGCGTGGCCGCCGCCCACCACGATCAAGTCGAAGTGCTCGGTGCAGGGTTCCACGCTCGTCTGGGTGGCTGGGGTGCTGAACGGCATTTGTTTATTTAAGAGGCAAGCCTGCCTTTTTCAGTGCCAGTGGTTGCGGATCTCGCCGGCGAGATAGCCCCAGAGCTTGGGCTGGAGTGGATGGCGCAGGATCGTGCGCCGGGGATGGCGCCAGGGGTGCAGCACTTCGTCGGGTTTGGGCCGGCCGTGGAATTTGAGGATGGTGCAGGCTTCCAGCTGGCTTTGGGCGGCGGCGGCATCGCGGCTGGCGAGCTTGCGCAGGACCTTGTAGGAGCGCACCAGCTCCGCAGGCCAATAGGCAAGAGCTGCCGGCGCCAGCTCCTGGAAGACACGGAAGATGAAGTTCTGGTCGCCAGCAAAATGTGCTCCGGCGTAGCGACCCTCCTGCCAGCACTGCCACACCGCCTGGGTGAGGGCGTCGGGACGGCACCACAGCACCGAGGAATTGAGGATCGGGTAGTTCCAGTCGCGCACGCCTATCAGGCTGGCGCTTGCGTTGCGGCCGAGCTCCACCAGGGGGGCTAGGTCGGCCCTGATCACCAGCGTGGAGTCGAGAAACAGGAAGGGATCGCTGCCCGTGAGGGCCTGATCAAACAGGCGCAGCTTGCTGAAGTAGCCCCGCAGGCTGCCGGCCTCTAGGTCCTGTTGCACCAGCTGTTGATGGCTGGCGATTGGTTCGCCAAAGCGACCTGGTTCCGGCCTGTCGGTGTAGACGATGAAGCGATGGGGTTCGCCCAGCTGCCGGGCCACCATTGCCGCCAGCCGACTCACCCAGAGATCGGGGTAGCGGTGGCCGGTTTGCACCGTCACTACTTTGAGGTGTGCTTGCGTAGGCGCCACCGCTCAAGCCGCCAGGTTGCGGAAGCGGGTGAACTGGGGCTCAAACAACAGCTTGACTGTGCCCACCGGGCCGTTGCGGTGCTTGGTCACGATCACTTCGGTGATGCCCCGGTCGGGGGTTTCCGGGTTGTAGTACTCGTCTCGGTAGATCATCAGCACCAAGTCAGCGTCCTGCTCGATCGAGCCCGATTCGCGCAGGTCACTGAGCATCGGCCGCTTGTTGGTGCGCGATTCGACGCCGCGGCTCAGCTGGGATAGGGCGATCACCGGCACGTTGAGCTCGCGGGCCATGCCCTTGAGGCCCCGGGTGATGCGGCTGAGCTCCTGCACCCGGTTGTCGGGGGTGGAGCCCTCCATCAGCTGCAGGTAGTCGATCACGATCAGGCCTAGCTCCTTGCCGGTTTCGGCCATGAGCCGGCGGCAGAGGGAGCGCATCTCCAGCACGCCTGAGTTGGGTTTGTCGTCGAGGAAAAGGGGCAGCTGGCCGAGGCTGTTGATGCCCTGGCCCAGCAGGGGCCACTCCTCCTGCTGCAGCCGGCCGGTGCGCAGCCGGCCGCTTTCAATGCCCACCTCCATTGACAGCAGGCGGTAGGTGAGCTGCTCCTTGCTCATTTCCAGGGAGAACACACACACCGGCAGCTGGTGCAGCTGGGCGACGTTTTTGGCGATGTTGAGCACGATTGAGGTTTTGCCCATCGCCGGCCGGCCGGCCACGATGATCAGATCGCTGCGCTGCAGGCCCTGGGTGATGGCATCAAGGTCGTAGAAGTTGCACGGGATGCCGGCCACGGCGGTGCCCAGGGAGCGGCTCTCGATCTCGTTGAAGGTGCTGGTGAGGATCTCGGCGGTGGGGGTGAGGCCGGTGCTGGGCTTCTCCTGGCTGATCGCGAAGATCTTTTGCTCGGCCTCATCGAGCACCTGCTCCATCGGCTTGCTCTGATCAAAGCCCAGGGCAATCACCTCATTGCCGGAGCGAATCAACTGGCGCCGCAGAAACTTATCCATCACCAGGCGAGCCACCTGGTCGATCGAGGCCGTTGAGGTGATGCGCTCCACCAGCTCCACCAGCCGGCCCTGACCGCCCACCTTCTCCAGGGCGCCGGTGTCCGCCAACCAGGCGCACATCGCCGTGAGGTCGGTGGGTTTGCCCTGGCTGTGCAACATCACAGCCGTGCGGTAGATCTCGCGGTGGGCGCCGAGATAAAAGGCCTCTGCCTGCAGCACGTCTGCGATGCGGCCGATGGCGTCTGGGTCGAGCAGGATGCCGCCCAGCACGGCCTCTTCGGCCTCAAGGTTCTGGGGCGGCACTGAGTCGGGCAGGGCCTCAAAACGAGCTTCCGAGCGCCCGTCTGAACGGGATTCGCGGCTGCTGGATTGGTTGAGGGGAACGCTCACCATGATCTTGGGGGGCGCTTAGCCGGGAGGGCAATCTTGAGTGCGGCGTCGCCATTTGACCACCCCACTGGCCCTACCGGTGGGGGTTCAACACACAAGCTGCCCTATCCCTGGGGTTTCAACTCGGGGCTCGGGCCTCAGAAGCTGGCGACTTCCAGGTTGAGCTCGGCGGTGACTTCGGGGTGGAGCTTCACCTGCACCTTGTAGGAGCCGGTGCGGTGGATTTCGGGCACCGTGATGTCGCGGCGATCCACTTCTTTCTTGGTGGCAGCTTCGATCGCTTCGGCCACGTCGCCGTTGGTCACGGTGCCAAACAGCACGTCGTCGCCGCCGGTCTGCTTCTTGACCGTGAAGCGGCCGATCGTGTCGAGGGCGGTGCGGAAGGCGATCGCCTCAGCCTTGAGGGCAGCCTGACGCTCCGCCTCCTTAGCGCGGCGCGCTTCCACCTGGCGCAGCACAGCTGCAGTGACGGGCTGGGCCTTGCCGGTGGGAACCAGGAAGTTGCGGGCGTAGCCGGGGGCTACCTCCACCAGATCACCGTTCTTGCCCAGGCTGAGAACGTCTGCGTTGAGGACGACTTGAACGCGCTTAGCCATGGCAAATAAGTAGGAGATTGATCAAGACCCGATCCAACACCCTAAATCAGGGGGTGATCAGACCTCAGGTCCGCTGAGGCGATGCAGCTGCGGGCAGGCGTACGTGCTTGGCCAGGCCCAGGAATCTCATAAGGCGGATGTGCTGCCAGGTGAGATCGATTTGGGGGCCAAAGCCGTGGCGAGCCGAGTGGGGAAAGGCGTGGTGGTTGTTGTGCCAGCCCTCGCCGAAGGTGAGCGCCGCGACCCACCAGTTGTTCTTGGAGCCGTCACCGCTGTCGTGGGCAACGCTGCCCCAAAGGTGGGTGGCCGAATTCACCAGCCAGGTGCAGTGGTACACAACGACCAGGCGCAGGGGGATGCCCCAGAGCACCAGGGCCCAGCCACCAGCGCCCGTGGCGCTGCCGATCCAAAACAGCAGGGCGGCTAGGGGCGCCTGCAGCAATAGGAAATTGGTGTTCAACCAGCGGTAGTAGGGATCTTTGGCGATATCGCCGGTGAGCCGGGGCACGGCAGCCATGGCGGGGATGGCCTGGAGCATCCAGGCCATGTGGCTCCACCAGAAGCCCTTGAGGCTGGTGTGGTGATCCACTTCCGTATCGGAAAACTTGTGGTGGTGGCGGTGCAGGCCCACCCAATCGATCGGGCCGTGCTGGCAGCTGAGGGCGCCGCAGGTGGCGAAGAAACGCTCCAGCCACTGGGGCACTCGGAAGGCACGGTGGCTGAGCATGCGGTGGTAGCCGATCGTCACGCCCAGGCAGGCGGTGACCCAATAGAGCACTAGGAAGCTGGCCACGGCGGGCACGCTCCAGAACTGGGGCAGCAGGGCAACCAGCGCCAGCACATGGATGACGGCCATGAAGCCGATGGTGACCCAGGGGGTGGTTTTCGACCCCTTGGCGCTAGCGGCCTTGCCATGGCGCGGCCGGTGCAGGGCCTCGGCGCGGCGCTCGCCGCTGACGCCTTGGTTGATGAAGGCGGGCTTGCGGGTGGCAAGGCGCTGGGTGGCTGGTGCGCTGGGACTAACTGGTGCGGCCATAACGGACCGACTCCGTACTGATCGGTAGAATGGTAGCAATACGGATCCATATCGCGTGGGGTACCGGGAAGATCTCCTATCGGGTCGGGTCGCTTTTGCCCATCTGATCAAGGTGTGGCATGAGCGCAACGGCTGGTCGCACCGGGTGTTGCCGGCCCTGGCTGAGGCCCTCGATCTGGGCCGGGTCCACAACTCCCAGCTCTCGATGCTGCGCAACGGCAAGCTGGCCTCCCCCGGCCCGGAGGTGTTCCTGGCCCTTGGTCGTATTAATCAGCTGCTGGCCCGCGAGGTGCGTGGCGGCAGCCTGGGCGACGGCCTGCGCCAGCGCCTGGCCGACAGCCCCGAGCTGGTAGCGGCCCTGGAAACCTCTGCCCTGCCCGTGCAGGACGAGGGCGCTCCGGTGCTGGGACCCGGCGAACTGCTCGAGGTGTTTGTGGGCCTGCGCCAGCCGCCCGTGGCCTTTGATCTGCGGATCGATGCGGCCGAAGCGGTGCCCTTGAGTGCGGCTTTGGCCCAGCTGTTCACGGCGGGGCGGCCCTGGCGTTTGTGCCGCGAGCCGGTGCTGGCTGCCTATCCGGTCGAGAAGC
>NZ_JAGQDB010000109.1:0-6723 GCF_024346495.1 Cyanobium sp. A1C-AMD
CAGCGGCGTGGAGCTGGTCCAGCACCAGGCCGAAGCCACCCTGAAACTCTCAGACGCCGACCTGGAGGCCGCCGCCGCTGGCGTTGAACTCCAAGGACACCTGTGGCTAGCGAAAATCATCTGGAGCTGATGCGCTACCAACCCCACCTCGAGCTCGCAGACTGCCGCTCGATTGCGGCGGCCAGCCACCTGGCGGCCGACCAGCACCAGGCGCGCGTGTCGATCGCCGTCGTCGACGCTGGCGGCCACCTGCTGTTGCTGGAGCGCCGCGATGGATCCAGCCCAGCCAGCGCCGAGGCCGCCATCGCCAAAGCCCGCATGGCGGCCCTCAACGGCAAGCCCACCGCGGCCCTGGAGGCCAGCATCAACGGAGAGCGGCCGGCGCTGCTGCAACTGGCAGGGCTATTCGGACAACCAGCGGCCGCCATGGCCGGTGGCCTGCCGCTGCTGCAGGAGGACAGCTGCCTGGGGGCGATCGGCGTGTCTGGCATGACACCCGAGATTGACAGCAGCATCGCCGCCGCTGGTGTCAATGGCCTGGGCTCCTAACAATCGACAGCTCTTGCGCCCCATGGCTCACCAAGCTCCCCAAATCAGCAGCATCGGCTTCACCACAGCCAACGCTGAAACGACTGCCGATTTCTTCGAAGCCAGTCTGGGCTTCAGGCGGGGCGGAAGCCTGCTGGTGGAAGCCGGCCCCTACGCCCAATTGGTGGGCCTGCCCGGCTCCCGGCTGAAGCTGGTGCGGCTACACCTAGGCGACGAAACCCTGGAGCTCACCGAGGTGCTGAGCCTGGGCGAGGGCCTGCGGCCTGGGCGTCCGATCCCGGCCGATTCCCGCAGCTGCGACCTCTGGTTTCAACACATCTGCATCGTGGTGAACGATCTGGACGCCGCCAGCGCCTCGGCGCGCCAGGCGATTGCTAACGGCTCCCTTGTGGGGGTGTCCACCGCCCCCCAGACCCTGCCGGCATGGAACACCGCCGCCGCCGGCATCCAGGCCTTTAAGTTTCGCGATCCGGAGGGCCACAACCTGGAGCTGCTGCAGTTTCCCCCCGATAAGGGAGAGGCCCGCTGGCATGCAGCCGCGCCAGCCAGCGCCCCCTTCCTGGGGATCGACCACAGCGCCATCTCTGTGGCCGACACCCTGCCCAGCTGCCACTTCTACGACGGGCTGCTGGGCCTGAAGCTTGGCGGCGATGGGATTAATAGCGGCCCCACCCAGGATGGGCTCGATGGCCTGACGGACACCCGGGTGCGCATCACCGGCCACCGCTGCCCTACAGGCGCCGGCGTGGAATGCCTCAACTACCAGCCCCCCAACAGCGGCAGAGCCAGGCCCGCGGATCAGGGGGCCCAGGACCTGGCCCACTGGCAGATCCGGCTGCGGGTTGCCGATCTGGATCGCATCGCCGCAGCCGCGGAGGCCTGCGGCGGCCAACCGCTCCATGGCGGCGTGATCGCGCTCGGTGACCAAGCCGCCCTGGTGGGCGGCGATCGGGCCCTGCAACTAGCCGACCCCGATGGCTACCAACTGCAACTGGTGCAGGATTAAACAGATCCGGGTACCTTGAGCGCACCTCATACAGCCCAGATCAGATGAACATCACCGTGGTGGAGCTGCTGGTGCCGGCGGCACCCTCCACCCTGGCCCAGACATCCCTGCTGGTGATGCGGGTGTTCCTGGGGATCTGCTTCATCCGCCACGGCTGGCCCAAGCTGCGCAATCTCAAAACCTGGGCCACGGCGATGCAGACGCCCGAGTGGCTTTGCTTTCTGTCGGCCTTCTCGATGTGGGGCGCGGGCATCGCCCTGATCCCGGGGCTGCTCACCCCCCTGGCGGCCCTGGCGATCCTGGTGTCGATGGCCTATGCGGTGGTTGTGGAGCTCAAGGCGGGCTTTCCTTTCATCGGCCCCGATCCATACCAGATTCCACCCGGTGATTACGCCGGCCCCATGGGGGTGGGCGATCCCCCCAGCTGGGAGAAGGCGGCCATGTATGTAGTGATGTGTGGAGTGCTGGCCAGCTGCGGTGGCGGCCTGCTCTCCCTCGACAACCTGCTGATCGCCGATCTAATCAAAACGCTGCTCAGCTGAGCCTGGGTTCACTTCCCCAGACGCTCCAGTAGATGGTCGCCCACCCGCAGGGCATTGGCGATGGCAGTGAGGGAGGGATTCACCGCGCCGATTGTTGGCATGAAGCTGGTATCGACGACGTAGAGGTTGTCGAGGTCGTGGGCCTTGCAGTTGAGGTCGAGCACCGAAGCAGCCGGATCGCTGCCGAAGCGACAGGTGCCGGCCTGATGACCCACGGCGGCGATCGTCATATCGCTCTTGATATAAAACTGCCGTTCCACTAGGTGATTCTTGAGATAGAGCTTGTCGAGCATCCCGGTGAGCCGGCCGTAAAGCCGCTGGGCCGCGGTTGGGTTGTTAGGCGTGTAGTCCAGATGAATCTGGCCCTCGCCATTGATGGTCACCCGGTTGTTGGGGTCCGGCAGATCCTCTGAAGAGATCCAGAAATCAATCGCATGCTCAGCGATTTTGTCCATCGACCAACCTGGCATCAGGAAGGTTTCCAACGGCGCATAGCCCTTCATGATCGTGCCGTTGGTCTTGCCCGTCATCTGGATATTGCCCATCGGATAGTCAAAGTCGGCATCCCCCAGATACCAGTCGTTGATCGAGATAGTTTTCTGGAAAACGGTGGTGTTCGGCTCGTGGGCCAAGGCCACCATCGCCTTGCTGTTGTGGAACATGTAATGGCGCCCCACCTGATCGGAGCTGTTGGCCAGACCGCGGGGATGCTTGTCGTTGGCCGACATCAACAGCAGCCGGGCGCTGTTGGCGGCACCACAACTCACCACGACCACATCGCCACGCACGGTCATCGGTTGGCCATCGCGCTCCAGCTCCACTGCCTGCACACTCCGGCCGGAGGCGTCGGTCTGCAGACGGCGCACATGGGCCCGGGTCAGCAGCGACACGTTCGGCGCCGCCAGGGCCGGGCGCATTCCCAACACATCCGCATCGGATTTGGCATGCACCAAACAGGGGAAGCCATCGCAGCAATTGCACTTGCGGCAGCGGCTGAAGGGCAAGTTGGCCTCATCCAGCATCACCCCAGTGGGGGCATGGAACGGATGCAATCCGCCCGCGCGCAGATCATCCACCAGCTGCTGGATGCGGGGCTCATGGGCCACCGGCGGATGGGGGTAGGGGCCGCTGCAGGGGGGCTCGGTGGGATCTTCACCCCGCTGACCATGCACGTGGTACATCTCTTCCGCCCGCTGGTAATAGGGCTCGAAGTCGCTGTAACGCAGGGGCCAGGCTGGCGAGACGCCGTCAAAGTGATTTAGCTGCTCAAAATCCTGTTGCCGCAAGCGGAAGTGGGCAGCGCCATACATCTTCGTGGCCCCACCCACGAAGTAATGGCTGCCGGGCTGAAACGGCTGGCCCTGCTTGTCGTGCCACACATCCTTGGAGATGTAGCGCCCCCTCTGGAAGACCTCCTCCGCATCCCAGTTCTGGGGTTCCTGCGGAAGCCAGTCGCCACGCTCCAGCACCAGAATCTTCAGGCCGCTGGGGGCTAGGTGGCGCGCCAGGGTGCCACCGCCGGCACCGCTGCCGATGAGTACCACATCAAAGTGAGCCCCATCGGCCACCTCCAACTGGCCGGCATTCGGCAATGGCGAAATTGCCAGGGAAGGACCAGGAAGCTCGGTGCGATTAGAAGGATGAGCCATGGCTGAGTAGAGGAGGCAGTCGAAAAAGAAGCAGGCAGTCGCTTGCGTTAACCAGATGAATAACGACTCAACTGGTTGACCATCTTGGCGACGGTGGCGCTCCATCCGGTCTGGTGGGAAGCACCCACACCCCGGCCATTATCTCCGTGAAAATATTCGTTGAACTGGATCAGATCCCGCCAGTGGGGATCGTTCTGGAACAACTCCACATCACCATTGAAGGCCCTCCGCCCGGATTTATCCCGCCTGAAGAGGCCCACCAGGCGCTTCTCTAGCTCGAGCGACACCTCCCAGAGATTGAGCCAGTTGCCAGAGCGCGTGGGGAACTCCACCTTGAAATTGTCCCCGTAGTAATGGGCGTATTTCTGCAATGACTCAATCAGCAGGAAGTTGATTGGCATCCACACCGGCCCACGCCAATTGGAATTGCCGCCAAACATCGCCACGGGACTGTCCCCAGGGCTGTAGGTGAGGGTCTGACTATCGGAGCCCTCTGTGAACGAATAGGGATGGTCGCCATACACCTTGGAGAGGGAGCGGATTCCGTAGGAGGAGAGGAATTCCTCTTCATCAAACATCCGCTCACAGATCCGCCGCAGGCGATCCTCCGGCACGAGGGTGTAGAGGATGCGGTCGTTGTGCCACTGGCCGAGGTTGCGTTCCAACCAGGTGGGCGTGGTGCGCTCATGCACAAACCAGGCCATGCTTTTAAGCACATCGAGCACAGGCAGTCGATCGACGGTTTCACGGTCGAAACTCGCCACAGCCAGCAAAGGAACCAAACCCGAAAGGGAGCGAGTGCGCAGGTAGTCGGTGCTGCCGTCTGGCCGCTTGATCACGTCGTAGTAAAAGCCATCGTCGTCATCCCAGTTCAGGAAGCCTCTTTCTGAAGGAGTATTGAGGGTGATGGCAAGTTGCGTGAAGTCGTAAACGAAGCGCTCGCAGGTGTCGGCATATTCAGGCTCCTCACGGCTCAGCTCCACCGAGATGTTGAGCAGATTTAGGCTGAGGGAAGCCATCCAGGCCGTGCCATCGCACTGCTCAATACGGCTGCCATCGGCCAGGGGGAAACGCCGATCAAACACGGCGATGTTGTCGAGGCCAAGAAACCCCCCCTCAAACACGTTGTCGCCGGAGCGATCGTTGCGGTTGGCCCACCAGCCGTATTCAAGCAACAGCTTGCGCAGGGCGGCCCGCAGAAAAGGCTGATCTGCCTGGCCGCTCTGCTTACGGTCGATCTGATAGATCCGCATTGCCGCCCAGGCGCCAATTGGCGGATTGGGGTCTGAGAGCGCCCACTCATAGGCGGGGGTCTGGGCGCTGGGGGCTGTGAAGTGGGGGCTACGCAGCAACATCGCCTGCTGCTTGGCCATCTCCGGATCGAAGATGGCGAAGGCCACCGCGTGGAACATCAGATCCCACTGGCAGAAGTAGGGGTACTCCCAGGCATCCGGCATCGAGATCACATCGTGGGCATGGAGGCGGCTCCACAGAGCCGTATCGGTGTCCCAGCGGTTGGCCGGCGGGGTCGGTTGGGTTGGGTCCCCCTCCAGCCAGCGCAGCACACTCCAGCCGTAGTACTTCTTGCACCACAGCAGCCCCGCCAGGGCTGAGGTATGGATCAAGCGGTCCTCGGCGTTGAGGCCCGGCATGGTGTGCTCAAAGAACTGGACACACTCCGCCTCCCGCGCCTGGAATAGCGCATCAAAGGCGGGACCGAAGGGCGATTCAGCATCGGCATCGGCGTCAGGCGCGCGCCCATCCAACCGTTGCCTCAGGCGCAATTCGACAACCCACTCCTCCGCTGGCGCGAGGGTGCGCTGCAACAAGCGGGCCGCCTTGGTGCCAAACTGGGCTGGATTGATCGCCGCCGCCTCAGCGCCAATCACATAGCGGTGCAAGCCATCCTTCTGATACGGGGTGGGATTGGGCTCGCCATAGAGATGCTGATGGTTGGTCTCGTTGTCGGTGAACAACCAGCTGCCCCCATCCCGGCAGAGCAGCTCGTAAACCCCTAGGTGGGGTAGATCACCGGTGACCACAACATCACCATCGAGGGCCATTGGCTGGCGCTGCTCATCGGGATAGCCCCAACCCCAGGTGTTGCGCATCCACAGGGTGGGCATCAGGGTGAGAGGGGCAGGATCGGGCCCGCGGTTGGTAACCCGGATGCGGATCAGCAGATCGGTAGCTGAGGCCTTGGCGTACTCAATGACAACGTCGAAGTAGCGACTGGCATCAAAGATGCCCGTATCCACCAGCTCGTATTCGGGCTCGCTGCGGCTGCGGCGACCGTTTTCATCCACCAACTGCTGGTAGGGGAATTCGGCCTGGGGATACTTGTAGAGCCCCCGCATGAAGCTGTGGGTGGGGGTGTTGGCGAGGTGGAAGTAGTAATCCTTGAGATCTTCACCGTGGTTGCCTTCAGGATTACCCAGGCCGAATGGCCGCTCCTTGAGGATCGGATCGACGCCATTCCACATCGCCAGGGAGAAGCAGAGCCGGCACTCTTCGTCGCAGATTCCCAATAAACCGTCTTCGCCCCAGCGATACACCCGCGAGCGGGCCTGGTCGTGGGGGAAGGAGCGCCAGGCATCGCCATCGGCGGAGTAGTCCTCCCGCACCGTGCCCCACTGCCGATCGGGCAGATAGCTGCCCCACAAGGTCCAGGGCTGAAGGCCCTGGTCGCGCTCCAGGATGCGAGCGGCTTCGGGATTAGTGGGCACAGGGGGCGTTGACGTCATTGCAGGGATGCCTTGAGGCCAGCGGCGATGCGCAGGGCATTGGCGATAACGGTGAGACCGAAGCCCATGGCCGGACAGGCCGGGAAAACACTGGCATCGGCGATGGTGAGGTTGGCCACCTCGTGGCTGCGGCCCTGCAGATCCACCACCGACGTGGCCGGGTTGTCGCCCATGCGACAGGTGCCGCAGCTGTAGCCCATGGCCGATAGGGGCGCCTCACCGCGGGGATGGGT
>NZ_JAGQDB010000011.1:0-42304 GCF_024346495.1 Cyanobium sp. A1C-AMD
TCGCCAGCCGCAGCGGTGGCGGGATGGCCACGATGGCGCTGCCGGCGTGATGCCGCTCCCCGCTGCTGTCCACCAGGTAAACGCCGTGGCTGTCTTGAACGATTGCTTGCACGGGCCGGTTCAGCAGCAGGCAGCCGGGCGCTTGGGCCTCCAGGCTTGAGGCCAGCCGCTGGGCAACACCTCCAGCCCCGCCGCGCACCAGCCAGGCTTCCGGGCTCTCCGCCTGGGGGGCCACGGCCTGGGTCCAGGCCAGGTGCAGGATCGAAGCCTCCCAGGGTTCAAAGCCGCCGGAGCCGCCCACGCGGCACAGCCAGTCGAGGGGCAGGTGGGCCAGGGGGATGGTGGTGTGGCGCTCGGCCCATTGCGCCACTGTGAGGCGGTCAAGCTGCTCGGCATTGGGCGTGCGCCAGGGCTGGTGAGAATCCACCTGAGCCACCAGGGCGTTGAAGGCCCGCTGCAGGGCTTTACAGGCGTCCAGCTCCGCTGCAGGCAGGCCGAGGCTTTCAGGTTTGAAGAAGAGATAACTGGCCGCAAAGTCTTTTGCCAGGGGCGCTTCCACCCTGCTGCCGCGCCAGTGGAAGACGCCGCGGTCGCCGTAGTGGCTGGCAAAGCGCTCGAGTGCCAGCTCATCCAGCAGGGCCGCGAAGCGGTGGTGGCTGGCGCCGCCCCACTGGCCGCCCAGGTCAATGACGCTGCCATTGGCAGTGGTGCTGCTCAGCATGCGCCCGCCCACCCGGCTCCGGGCTTCCAGCACCCGCACCGCGCGGCCGGCGCTTTGCAGCCTGCGGGCAGCCACCAGGCCCGAGAGCCCGGCGCCCACGATCAGCACATCCACTTTTTCAGTCATGGCTTGATCGGCCGGGGGCATTGCGCCCAGATTGGCAAGCTTTGGCAGCGAGGGGCGTTGGGGTTTCGATGATTTCTGAGAGCCCGGGCCGGGCCGACTTGTTTCTGGCGGTGCTGGGCGGCCGGGCGCTGGGCTGCCATATCGAGCTCCACGACGTGCGCTTCGTGGCCGGCGCCACGATCGAATCGGCGCTTCCGGAGCTGCGGCGGCAGTGGTTCGGGAGGCGTGAGGGCCTGCACCTGGACAGCTACCTGGCGGTGCGAGCGGTGGATGGCTTTGCGGTGAGCCTCGGGCGCGAGCCGGCCGCGCCCCGGCCCGAGCGGCTGTGGTTTGTCAACCTGGGCGCCTACCGCCCAGACTCCCTAGCGGAGCTGCACCACTTCGGCCTGGTGGTGGCCCGCTCACCCCAGGCGGCCAAGGCGGCCGCCAAGCGCCAGTGGCTGCGCGGTGCCCTGCAGCAGCACAAGGATGATCTGGTGGCCGTAGACGACTGCCTGGCGATCGAGCAGCTGGAGCTGCTGGGCGGCGAGCGCTGGCATGTGCAGCTGGAGCCCCACCCGGAGGGCCTGAGCCAGAGCCAGGTGCCGGATTGGTTTGGCTACCGGCTGCTTTGAGGTGATTGGGGCCGCTGCAGCGCTCGCAGCAGCAGGCAGACTGATCCAATGACCGCAAGCGCCATTACGTCTGGTGTCGATCCTCGAATTCTTCAGATCGCGGCTGCGATTCGGGCTGAGATCCCGCAGTCGGACGTGCGCCTGTTTGGATCGCGGGCTCGCGGCCAGGGGCGTCCAGATTCCGATGCAGATCTGTTGATCATCGTCCCGGATGCCTGGCTGGCGCAGCACAGTCGGCTTGTGGTTCTCGGTCGGCTGAGCCGAAAGCTTTCAAGCCACCGTTTGCCTCTTGATCTATTGCTGTACTCCCAGAGTGAGGTGGCTGCTCGTAGCTCCAGTCGTCAGGCGGTGACCACGGTGGCGTGCCGTGAGGGGATCGTGCTCGATGGCTGATGCCGACGCCAGTCGCTACCTGCGCATTGCGCGGGCCGATCTTCTTGAGGCTCGGCGCATGTGGGAGTTCTCTGGTTTTCGTGGCAGCAGCATTGGTTTCTTGCTCCAGCAAGCAGCGGAAAAGGCCCTGAAGGCCTGGATTCAAGTGGCTGGAGGAGAGGCTCCTTTCACCCAGACCTGGGTGCGCTGTTGGATCTGTTGCAGGAATTGGGCAAAGCCACTGCTGAATACGAGAGCCTCACTGAGCTCAACTTCTTTGCGGTGCAATTGCGTTACGACGATGAACTTGAGGTTGAGCCCCCCAATTGGCTGGCCTGCTTCGATCTGGTCGAAAACCTGTTGAGGCAGGTGGAGGCGCCTTGGCCTGGGGCTTGAATTCACCCCCCCAGGGATGATCAGGGTCTGATTTCGCTCCACATGCAGCCATGAACATCGACGGCAAGGCCTGGCGCACGATCTGGCTAGAGCCGGACGGCGGCTTGGGCTCCTACGCGATCGGTGTTATCGATCAGACCCTGCTGCCCCACCAGTTCACGACGCGCACCCTGCGCAGCTGCGCTGAGGCGGCAGACGCGATCAGCACGATGGTGGTGCGCGGTGCGCCTCTTATTGGCGTGACAGGCGCCTATGGGCTGATGCTGGCCCTGCAGGCCGATCCGGGCGACACCTCCCTGGCGGCGGCCTTCGAGCAACTCAATGCCACCCGGCCCACGGCGATCAACCTGCGCTGGGCCCTGGAGCGGGTGCGGGCCAAGGTGCAGCCGCTGCCGCCGGCCGTGCGGGCCGAGGCGGCCAAGGCGGAGGCTGGGGCGATCGCCGATGAGGACGTGGCGATGTGCGACGCGATCGGCGAGCATGGCCTGGCGATCTTTCAGCAGCTGGCAAGCCGCAGGCCCGGCGCCACTCTCAATGTGCTCACCCACTGCAACGCCGGCTGGCTGGCCACGGTGGACTGGGGAACGGCCCTGGCGCCGATCTACAAGGCCCACCGTGCCGGGCTTCCTATCCATGTGTGGGTGGATGAGACCCGCCCCCGCAACCAGGGTGCCTCGCTCACGGCCTATGAGCTGGCTAAGGAGGGCGTACCCCACACCGTGATCGTTGATAACGCCGGCGGCCACCTGATGCAGCACGGCCAGGTGGATGCGGTGATCGTGGGCACCGATCGCACCACCCGCCGCGGCGATGTGTGCAACAAGATCGGCACCTATCTCAAGGCCCTGGCCGCCCACGACAACGGCGTGCCCTTTTATGTGGCCCTGCCCGCCTCCACGATCGACTGGACGATCGGCGATGGCGTGCCTGAAATCCCGATCGAGGCCCGCAGTGCCGAGGAGGTGACCCACATCCAGGGGCGCGGCGCCGATGGCGCGATCACGACCGTGCAGCTGACGCCAACGGGCAGCGCCGGCTTCAACCCGGCCTTCGATGTCACGCCGGCGCGGCTGGTGACGGGCCTGATCACCGAGCGGGGCGTGGCAGCGGCCACCGAGGCTGGGTTGCAGGAGCTTTATGGCAATGACTGAGCAGGCGCTGCGCCAGCAGCTCGTGGAGGTGGCCCGGTGCCTAAACGCCAGCGGGCTCAACCAGGGCACCTCCGGCAACCTTTCGGTGCGGATCCCAGGTGGTCTGCTGATCACGCCCAGCTCCCTGCCCTTCGAGCAGATGCAGCCGCAGGATCTGGTGGCGATTGCTGCCAGCGGCAAGCCCCTCGAGGCGGCAGCTGGTCAGCGGCGGCCCTCCTCCGAGTGGCGGCTGCACGCCGATCTCCTGGCCAGCCGGCCTGAGATTCAGGCGGTGCTGCATTGCCACTCGATCCATGCCACGGCCCTGGCCTGCCATGGCCGCCCCATCCCCCCCTTTCATTACATGACCGCCGTGGCCGGCGGCGATGACATCCGCTGCGCCGGCTACGCCACCTTTGGCACCGCCGAGCTTTCGGCCCTTGCTGTGCAGGCCCTCGATGGCCGGCTGGCCTGCCTGCTGGCCCAGCACGGCCAGGTCACACTCGGCACCAGCCTCGATCAGGCCCTGCGCATCGCCGTTGAGGTGGAAACCCTGGCCCAGATGTATCTGCAGGCCCTGCAACTCGGCGAGCCTCCGCTGTTGAGCGCCGCCCAGATGGCTGCGGTGCACCAGCAGTTCCGCTCCCTGCACTACGGGGCCGGCGCCTGAGTCCGTGCCAGCCACAGCCCGGTGCCGCCAAACAGCAGCACCAGGGCAAAGCAGAAGCCGGTCCAAAGCGGTAGCCCCCAGCCCGCCACAGCCAGCGGCGCTACCACCGTCACCACCCCTCCGGCCAAAAAAGGCTGCAGCATCAGCTGCTTGATCGAGAAGGCCGGTAGGGCGTCGCTGCGGTCGTCTGGATCGGCCATGCGCAGTAGCAGCAGGCCGCTGGCCGCCACTCCCGTGGCCTGGCCAAACTCAATCACCGCCCGCTCAAACCAGTCGGCGGGCAGCAGCCGCGGTGCTAGGAGCAGGGTCACCGCCAGGTTCCACAACAGGCCGCCTAGGGCAAGCACCGTGAGCGGCAGCCAGTCGGCCTTGAGCAGGGCCAGATCCAGCCCGGCGGTGGCGGCGGTGATCAGCAAATCTGCTGAAAGGGTGCCCACCTGGCCTTGCACCGCTGAAGAGGCCCAATGGGCTTTGCCGCTGCGCTCCAGCGCTAAACGCACCAGCAGCGACCCCACGATCGCCAGCGGAAACACCGGCAGCGCATCAACAACGCTGGCAACGCCATCCCCCAGCCCAGAGGTGAGCCAGCGCAATCCGGCCAGTAGCGCCACGCCCGTGAGCACGGCCATGCCCGCCAGGGCCAGGTTCACCGCCCAAGCCGCTGCCCTGGCCGCCACGCCACCGGAATCGCCGCTGGCCGTGCTGGTGGGTTCGCTGGGTGCGCTGCCTGGGGCATCGGCCAGCAGCCAGCCGCGGCTGCGGGCCAGCACCACCACCAGCCCCCCCACCAAAGTGGAGCTCAGCAGCCCCACCGTGGCCATAGCTAATCCCAAAGCCTGGCCGCCGGGAAAGCCCAGGGCCGCATAGCTCGGCCCCATCGCCGCGGCGGAGCCATGGCCGCCCTCGTAGGCCACCTCGATCAGGCAGGCCATCACTGGGCTCACCCCCAGCCAGGGCTGCAGCACCAGCAGCACCGCCAGTCCGCCCACCACGTATTGGCCGAAGGCCAGCACCAGCGCCAGCGACACCTGCCCCGACACCGGCCGCCACAGCCCCTCCAGTTTGGGCAGGGGTTTGCCGAGCAGCAGCGAGCCAAACACCAGGGTGAGCAGCACCAGCGGCAGATCGGCCCATAGCTGCATCACCTGAGGAGGCAGCAGCGGCAGGGGGCCGCCCGGGGCCAGTAGCAGACCCAGCAGTCCGGCCAGCAGGGCTTCGGGGATGCCCCAGAGCCGCAGCTGCAAGCGGGCACCAAGGGCTCGCCCCACCGCCAGGATCAGGCTGAGGCAGGCCAGGGCCAGGGCCAACCAGCCGAAGCTGGGCAGCAGGTCGCTCGCCAAGGTTGCGATCACAGGTTGAAGTGCCGGCGGAAGAAAGCCTCAGTGGCCTCCAGGACGCGGATCAAGGTGGCACCATCGCGGAAACCGTGGCCCTCCTGCGGGAAGCGGTGCACCTCCACCGGGATGGCGTTGGCTTCGAGCGCTGCTGCCATGCGGTCGGTCTGCTCCGGTGGCACCACCTTGTCATCGAGGCCCTGAAAAAAGATCACCGGGCAGCGGATTTGATCGGCGTGGGCCAGCGGTGAGCGGGCCTCGTAGGTGGCGCGCGCTTCGGGCCAGGGGCCGATCAGCCCATCGAGATAGCGGGCTTCAAAGCGATGGCTCTCAGACGCCAACGCGCTGGGGTCGGCTACGCCATAGCGGCTCGCGCCGGCGCGAAATACGTCCGTAAAGCACAGGGCGGCCAGGGTGGTGAAGCCGCCGGCACTGCCGCCTTCGATGGCGATGCGGTCGGGATCGGCCCGGCCCGCCGCCACCAGGCTCTGGGCGGCTGCGGCGCAATCGCCCACATCCACCACGCCCCACTGGCCAGCGAGCCGCTGCCGATAGGCGCGGCCGAAGCCGGTCGAGCCGCCGTAGTTCACATCCACCACCCCCCAGCCTCGGGTTGTCCAAAACTGAATGGCCAGGTTCAGGGCCGTGCGGGCCATGGCGGTGGGGCCGCTGTGGCTTTTCACCAGCAAGGGTGCCTCCCGGTGGGCTCCCCCGGCTGGGGGGTAAAACCAGGCGTGGCTGCGGGCGCCGCCGTGGCCCTCAAACCACAGCTCCTGCGGCAGGCTGATCGCCTGCGGCGCCAGAGGGCAGGCGGCAGCAGGGCTATGCCACCAGTTGCCGCTGGCCAGGTCCAGCTCGAGCAGGCCCGCTGGTTCAGTTGCTGAAGCGGCGATGCAGGCCAGCCGACCCCGTTCGGCGCAAATACCAGCCAGATCATCAAAGGGGATAGCCAGGGGCTGCCACTGGCCGGCACCTCCGCTCTGGCTCGGCAGCTCCACGCGGCCCAGCTGCCAGCGCCCCTGCAGGCAGGCGGTGGCCAGCAGCTGCTCGCCATCCCAGGCCTGGGTGCCCATGCCGAACACCCACTGGGGCAGGCCGAATTCGGCCTGCATGGGCAGCAGCGGCCGCCAGGCAAGCGGCGCCTCTTCGCCGAGGGTCTCTGCGTCGAGGCTCACTGCGTCGAATCCCTCGGCGTTGTCGAGCTGCTCGAGGTTCCAGAAGCCGGAGCGATCGTTTGCCACCACCAGGTGGGGCCCGCACCAGAGCGGCTGGAACACAGAAACGTCCGGGTTTGTCCCCACCCCCGATCCTGCGACCAGGCGGCGGCCGCTGAGCTGGCCTGCCGCATCGAAGTGCCCCAGCCAGAGCTGGCTGCGCTCCCAGGGCATGAAGGGCTGCTGCCACTCCACCCAGGCCAGCCCTGCGCCGGAGGGGCTCAGGGCCGGGTAGCCGCAGAAGTCGGCTGGCACCACCAACGGCTGGGGCTCGCCACCTTCCAGCCCAACAGCCACCAGCTGGTCGCAGCCAGCACCTTCATCACTGCCGCTTTCCAGTACGCCGATCCAGCGGTCGCGGCCGGCATCGATCAAGCCGCCGCCGTAGGCACCTGGTGGGCTGAGCCGTCGCGGCTGGCAATCGCTGCCATCGAGCTCCAGCAGCCAGAGGCAGCGGTCACCGTCGTGACTGAACACCGCTACTGGCCGGCCATCCCTCCGGCGGCCCAGGGCCGTACTGCCGCCACCGTATTCATGCACCCGGCTGCGCAGATTCCAGCTGCCAGGGGTTAGCTCCTTAGCTGGCTGGTCTGGCCCCAAGCGTCGCAGCAGGGTCGTGCGCCCCCCTTCATGGGGTCGCTGCTCCAGCCAATAGACCACCCCGTCTAGTAGCCGGGGCTCCCGCAGGCTGGGGGTTTGGCCCACCACAACAGCGGCGGGAAGGGCTCCAGGGGGGTCAGCCACCGCATGCACCGAGGGATAACGACTTAAAGTGGATGTCGTTCGATCAAGTATCGCGTTGGCCCGCAGTTCAGCCGGCAGCTTTGCCCAGATGGCACGCTCCGCCGTTCAGGCCAGCCGCGGCGTTCAGGTGCCCAAGGATGCCCTTGAGGAGTCCCCCCTCACGATCCACACCCTTGGTGATGGGGTGCTGCGCACCCCTGCTAAGCGGATCAGCAAGGTTGATGAGAGTGTGCGAGATCTGGCCCGGGAAATGCTGCGCAGCATGTACGCGGCCAAGGGCATCGGTTTGGCGGCACCCCAGGTGGGAGTGCATAAGCAGCTACTGGTGATTGATCTTGATCCCGAGAATGCCGCCGCGACGCCGATGGTTTTGATCAATCCCGAGATCGCCTGCTTAGGTGCTGCAATCGAGACTTATGAGGAAGGCTGCCTCAGCATCCCTGGCGTTTACCTGAATGTGGTGCGTCCGGCCACGGTTGAGGTCAGCTATCGCGACGAGATGGGCCGCCCCCAACGGGTCAAGGCTGATGGCCTCCTGGCCCGCTGCATCCAGCACGAGATGGACCACCTCGAAGGTGTGCTTTTCGTTGACCGCGTCACCGATGAGCTCAGCCTCAATGAAGGTCTGCTGGAAAAGGGCTTTCAACGGGCAGATGTCCGTTCCATCCGCTGATCGTTCTTCTCCATGCCCATGAAACCTCTGGCCGGCTTGTTCCTGGCTCTTGCCTGCATACTCGGCATCGCCTCCACGGGCTCGGTGTTTGAGCTCGCCTACGGCGACCCCGACCTGGGGCAGCAGACCACCCTCTGGATCCTGGGTCTGAGCCTGCCCGGCACGGTTGCGGCCCTGTTGGTGGCCATCCGGATCAACAAGCCGGCCTAGACCTTGCCGGATACCGTGCATACGATTAAGCACATGTCGCTTGCCAATGCCGTGATGAGATTGCCCCATCTGGGTGTCAATTCCCTCCCCCTGGCAGCTGGAGCTTTCGCCGCTGGGGTGGCATTTGGTGCCACCCCAGCCATGGCCAGCGCCCTGTTTCAAGCTGCGGATCTCAGCCAGGAGCGTTTTGTTCTGGTGGCAGCGCCCATCGGCGATGGCGTCCGCGCCCAACTCAACATCTATGAGCAGGTCAAGCCGACCCGGCCTTGTTTTGCCGTGGCCCCAGGGTCACCAGCTCCGGTGAGCCCCCTGCTTGCAACTTTTGATTTCAGCGGCATCTGCAGCCGCTTCATCGATGCCAACGGCTACTCGGTGCGAGTCGGCGGTGCAGATCTGGCCACGAGTTACCGCCTAACAGTTCTGCGTCAGAGCGGCGACAACGTGCTTCTGGCCGTGCCAACCAAGGCCGGGGCGGGTCCAGAAATGCTAGTTGCTCGCACTAAGGGCCAGGGCGCTGGCTTCCTCCAGTTGGTGTTTGAACCGGGCTGGCAGCTCAAGCGCCGGGCCTACGGCGGTCGCAATCTGGGCCACGTGTATCTCTACCGCGATACCTGGCCTGATGCTGCGATCCAGCCTGGGCTGCCGGTAGTTGCGCCCAGCCCCATTTCAGGCCTCTCTGGCACCAAGCGCTGAACCCGAAGTAGTGGGGAGTGGTCAGAGCGGAAAGGCAGTTGCTACATTGGCAAGCTCTGTGAGCAGCGCAGCGCTTCATGACCCAGGTCACCGTCGGCGAAAACGAAGGGATTGAATCGGCCCTGCGTCGCTTCAAGCGCCAGGTGTCTAAGGCGGGCATCTTCGCTGACCTAAAGCGTCTGCGTCACCACGAGACACCTGTTGAGAAGTACAAGCGCAAGGCCCAGCAGCGCCGCCGCCGCCGTTGATCGCTTTGATCTGGTCTCCCGCTTAGCGAGATCCCCCTTGATCAAACGACCGGTAGGTAAGCGCTTCGGCAATTGCAGCTGCGCCAATGCTTGCTTGGTCGTTCAGGTCGGCGATCGTTTGGGCAACCCGCAGCAGCCTGGCGCCAGCCCGGGCACTGAGCTGCCGGTGCTGAATCGCAGCCTCCCACACTTCTAAGGCTTCGCTTTCCAGTTGCAGCACTTGCTGCAACTGACCTCCGGCGATGCGGCTGTTGCAGCAGCCCCCGGGATTGCGGGCAGCCATCTGGGCCCGGGCCCGGCGGACTCTTGCTCGCACCTCAGCGCTTGATTCGTCGCTGGCCGGGCTGCCGCCCTGGTCCCTAAACGGTGCCGTTAGGGCGGCGCTGGATGGCCGTCTCATCACCACCTGCAAATCAATGCGATCCAGCAGGGGGCCCGACAACCGGCCCCAGTAGCGCCGCCGCTGGCCCTCCCCGCAGCTGCAGCTGCGCTCTGGGTCGCCAAACCAGCCACAGGGGCAGGGATTGGCCGCGGCCACCAGGGTGATGCGGCAGGGGAAGCGAGTCCGCTGGCGGGCGCGGTGAATCCAGACTTCGCCGTCTTCTAGGGGCTGGCGCAATTGGTCGAGCACGGACCGGCGAAATTCGGCCAGCTCATCGAGAAACAACACTCCGTGGTGGGCCAGGGCCAGCTCTCCTGGTCTGGGTTGGCCACCTCCACCGATCAGCCCCGGCCCGGAGCAGCTGTGGTGGGGGCAGCGAAAGGGGCGCGTTTGCAGCAAGCCCTGGCTGCTGTCCAGCAGTCCCGCCACCGAGTGGACGGCGGTGAGCTCAAGGGCCTCCGCCTGATCGAGCGGGGGTAGCAGCCCCGCCAGTCGCTGGGCCAGCATTGTTTTGCCGCTGCCGGGTGGGCCGCAGAGCAGCAGGTGGTGGCCTCCGGCTGCGGCGATCTCCAGGGCCCGGCGCCCGTGGGGCTGCCCTTTGACGTCGGCAAGATCTTCAGCTGCGGGCCTGGCGGTTATGGGCGCGTTGGCTTGTTTAAGGGCGGGGGCAGGGGCGGTGGCACGGGCAGGGGCGGTCGGACGGGCCCGCGGATGCTGCAGTCGCCATAAGGCCTGGCCGAGATCGGCGGCGCCCCACACCCGGAGCCCCTCCACCAATGCGGCCTCCCAGGCATTGGCCTGGGGCACGACCAAGGCCCGGGCGCCATGGTTACGGGCTGCAATCGCAATCGCCAGCACCCCCCGGATCGGCCGCAAGCTGCCGTCCAGCCCCAGCTCGCCGGCGCTCCAAATCTCGTTGTTGCTGGCGGTATCCAGCTGGCCACTGGCCAGTAGCAGGCCCAGGGCGATCGGCAGGTCAAAAGCCGGCCCCTCCTTGCGTAGGTCGGCGGGGGCCAGATTCACCACCACCCGCGTCAGCGGCACCTTCAGGCTGCTGTGGCGTATGGCCGAGCGCACCCGCTCCCGGGCTTCCTGCACAGCCGCATCGGCCAGGCCCACCAGCTGCAGGCCCGGCAAGCCGGGAGCCAGATCCACCTCCACCAGCACTGGCCTGGCCTCCAGGCCCTGCAGCGCCGCCGTCTTGCACCGTGCCAACATCACGCCATGGGCTACTACATCGTTAGTGCCACCCCTGTCCCACCCCCGTTGCTTTTGTGAGCCAAGACACGATCTTTGGGCGCATCCTCCGTGGCGAGATCCCCTGCGATCAGGTGTATGCCGATGAGCATTGCCTGGCTTTTCGCGATGTAACGCCCCAGGCTCCGGTCCATGTGCTGGTGATTCCACGCCAGCCGATCGCCCAGCTTGCTGATGCCACCGAGGCGCACGAGGCCCTGCTGGGCCACCTATTGCTGGTGGCTGCCCGGGTAGCCAAGCAGGAGGGTCTGGAGTCGTTCCGCACAGTGATCAACAGCGGCGCCGATGCGGGCCAGACCGTGTTTCACCTGCATGTGCATGTGATTGGTGGGCGTCCGCTGGCATGGCCCCCGGGCTGACCGCGGGCCCGCGACAATGACCTGATCCGACCTGCCCCATGAACCCCCTCAAGGCTCTTCGCGGTCAACTGGCGAAGTTGCAGCGCCTGGCCCAGCCCTATTTCCTGCCGGTAGACGACACCAAGAGCTGGCAGTTTCTACTGCTGGTGGTCGCACTGCTTGCGGTGGTGGTAGGCAGCACCTTGTTGCTGCTGACTGGGGTTTTGGCCCTGAGCGGGGCCTTGATCCCCGAATTGCGCAGCCGTTTCCTGCCCGGGGTGCCTGAGCAGGTGGCAGCAATTTGGAACAGCCCGATCGGGCCGCTGGTGATGGTGCTGCTGGCCGGTGGGCTGGGCTGTTTTGTGGCTTTCCGAGGCAAGTTGCGTCACGGACGCTGGTTGCCCTGGTTGTTGATGGCGGTGATCACCCTGCTGATCCTGGTTATCAATGGCATCAATGTGGGGATTAGCTATGTAGCGCGCAATATCGAAAATGCTCTGGTCGGCTATAAGGCTGAGGAGTTTTGGAAGATAGTTGCTATTTATGCTTTTTGCTTGGTTATAGCTTTGCCGATCAGGGCTATTCAGAGTTATTTAATCCCCAAGCTTGGCCTGCTGTGGCGCGAGTGGCTGAGCGGCCGCCTTTTGAGCCGATATCTTTCAAATCGGGCTTATTACGTTCTCAACCCAAACGATGAGTCAATCGAGGAGATTGACAACCCCGATCAGCGCATTTCACAGGACGCGGCCAGTTTTACTGGTACCAGCCTCAGTGTCACGGTTGAGATAATATCTGCCCTGCTCACTTTTGTTAGTTTTATAATTGTATTGTGGACTATTAGCGACAAGTTGGCCTTGGTGCTCCTTGCCTACTCTGTTGGTGGCACGGGCCTAATTGTTTTTGCCAGCCGGAAGCTGGTGAACTTGAACTATCAACAGCTCAAGCTGGAGGCTGATTTTCGCTACGGGCTGGTTCATATTCGTGATAACGCTGAATCCATTGCTTTCTATCGGGGCGAGCAACAGGAGGGCCGTGAGGCAGGCAGGAGGCTGGAAGGGGCGATTAGAAATTATGATCGCCTGATCATCTGGGAGGCGCTCATTAGTGTCATTCAGCGTTCCTATGATTATTTTTCTCGCTTCCTGCCTTGGCTGGTGATAGCTCCTATTTACTTCGCTAAAGATGTTGACTTTGGAGTCTTTGGCCAGGCAAGTATTGCTTTCAGCCAGGTGTTATTTTCGGTGAGTTATATTGTTAATAACATTGATCGACTTGCTGCTTTCTCTGCTTCGATCAGTCGGCTTGAGGGTTTTCAGGGCAAGGTTGATTCAATCGGCATTGAAGCTGCAGCGCTTGAAGCCCAGTTGGCCGCCACGAGCACTGGTAGTAGTGGAAATTCGATTCTGGTTAGCCATGTCGATTTGGTGCCGCCCCGCACCAATCGCACCTTGATCCGCGACCTCAGTGTTGAGGTCAATCTTCATCAGCGTTTACTGGTTGTGGGCCCATCGGGCTGCGGCAAAACCTCTTTCTTGCGCATGGTCAGTGGTCTGTGGCCGCCGGCCGCTGGTCGGGTGGAGCGGCCCAGCGAGGGAGATCTGCTGTTCATTCCCCAAAAGCCCTACATGCTGCTTGGCAGCCTGCGCGAGCAGCTTTGCTACCCGCTGCAACCAGATCGCTTTAGTGACGAACAGCTGCGCCATGTTTTGGAGCAGGTGCGGCTGCCCGAGCTTGTTGGGCGCTACCCCGATCTCGACATCATTCAGGATTGGCCTCGCCTGCTTTCCCTGGGCGAGCAGCAGCGCTTGGCCTTTGCACGTCTGCTGCTCAATTCACCGAGTTTTGTTGTCCTAGATGAGGCCACCAGCGCCCTCGATGTGGCAACTGAGCGTCACCTTTATTGCCTGCTAGCTGAGCGGGAAATGGCTTTTGTGAGCGTCGGTCATAGGCCCACCCTCACCGCCTTCCATGACACCGTGCTGGAGCTCGATGGCAGCGGCAACTGGCGGTTGCTACCCGCGGCCGGCTATGACGTGGGCCGCCACGCCTGATCCCCTACCTGACCCCATGCCTGAACCAAGCCCGGACCAGAGCCCAGAAATCAGCCCTACAACCAGTGCAACAACTAGTTCAACAACTAGTGCAACAACCGGCGAAGTGCCTGCCTTTGGTTGGAGCGGCTACGCCGAGAGGGTGAATGGTCGCTTTGCCATGGTGGGCTTCCTTGCCGTGCTGCTGATCGAAGCCCTGAGCGGCGAGACGTTTCTGCGCTGGTCTGGCCTGGTGCCCTGAGCGCCTGGTGCCCTATGGAATTTGCACCAGATCCACCTGCCAGATCCCGCCCCTGCTCACCTGAACAGCTAGCTGACGACCATCGGCCTGCAGCTGCACCTGGCGGGCAACGCCGCTGGGGACCATCGGTATGGGTTGCAGGCTCTGTACGGAGCGCCGGTAGAGCACCAACTCGGTGCGTCCCTCCAGCTGCCGCACCAGGGCAATTCGCTCTCCTGCTGCGTCGACGCTGACGCTCACCGGTTGGGCATCGGCCCGGTTGAGGCCTGGCAGGTCTATGGGCTGCTGGCGCTCCAGATCAAGCAGCAGCACTTGTTCGCGGCCGCCCCTGCCGCTGATTAGGGCCAGCCAGCGCCCTGAAAGGGCTGGATCCTGGTTGGCACCTATGGCTTCCAGCCGGGAGTTGAGCGGCACTATGGGCTGCGGCATGGGGGCAAGGCAGCCACCCAGCAGTAGGCCGGTTGCTGCTGCTGCGATGGCTCTATTTGTTAGCGAGCTCCTCACGGTGAGGGCTCCGCTCCGCCCCCCTGAACGGCAAGGCCGCCGGGCAGGTCTGGCTCAAGCAGGCTGCGCAGATCAAACAGCTGCACGCGCCACTGGCCAGCCTGGGCCACCTGCACCGCCAGCTGGCGTGCCTCCGGGGACAGGCTGAGGCGCACTGCAGTGCGGTCCGCCGGTAGGGGAAGCCGGTGCAGGTTGCCGTTGGCTCGGTCTTCGATCAGGGCCAGTCTTTGGTTTCCCTGTTGGACCAGAGCCGCCACGTAGCGACCGTTCCAGCTAAGGGAGGGGGAGCTGTGGGGCTGGCGGTTTTGGAAATGGCGCAGGGGCACGATTCGGCCGCTGGGCTGCTCCTGCAAAAGCAGGGTGGCCCGGCCACCCCGATCAACCACTGAGGCAAGAAATCGCCCCTGGCCGCTGAGGGCGGGTTCTTGGCGGCTGTTGCCGTTGAACACCCCAACCGGGCCAGCACTGCGACGGGCCAGCCACGCTCCACCTGAACAGCCGCTGACAAGCAAGCTCAGGGTTATCAGCAGCAGGGCAGACACCCCTAGGGGACCAAATCTGTTGACGGCGAAAAGCTTCAGTCGTCGAAGCGGGAGCTGTTGTCCCGGGGGCTAATGCCTCGGGGGCTGGGCTCCGGGCGACTGGAGGGTTTCACTGGGGTGAAGTCCGCATCACTGATATCGCTTGCCGCTGGGCGATTGCTTCTGCCGCTGGCAGGGGTTGCTGGGCTGATCGGTGAGCCTTGGGGTACTCCCGCTGGTTGGGAAGCCCTGGGAGCTTCTGAGGCCGAAGCAGGGGCCGTGGACGCGGGCCTGCGGCTGGAGCGAGGCATGGCCTCACTAGCGGCTGTCGGCCTGCTGCCCCGTCGTGGCTCTACTGCGCCATCTCGATCACGCCTGCGGGCTCCGAAATCGATACTGGGCCGGCTAGAGCTTTGGGATGCCCAATCCTCTTGGGGAGGGCGGCGGCTGGCGGCCCTTTCAGGGATGGCGGCCCTACTGCTGGGACGGGGTGCCCGGTAAAAATCTTCCTCATCTGGCGCATCACCTTCGCCGCGGGAGGGGATGCGGCGCCTAAGCGGCTCCGGCTCATCAAAGCGATCCGTAGAGGCCTCCCCCCAGGCGCGGCCACCCATTCTGGGCCTGTAGGGGCCTGGTTCAGGCATGGGTTCGTCGTCGTCGAAGTAGGACGACCGGCGCGCCTGCTCCGTGGTTACCCCTCGCAGACGCACACTTTCGTAGGCGAAAAAGACCGTGGTGCCGGCGAGCAGAAACTGACCAAATTGCAGGATTGGATCGAGGCGCCAACCCTGAAAAAACAGAATGCCGCCGCAGAGCAGGCCAATCGCAGCGAAAAAGACGTCGTAATCGCGGGCGAGTGCGGGCTTGAAGCTCCGCATGAAATAAAGCAGTGCACCGCCCACCGCAAGCACTATGCCCACGATGCTGGCCCAATTCAGGCTGGCATTAACCACGGTTTTTCACCCGACAGTCCGTCTCGTCAGTGTAGGCAGTTGAGCCCGAGCAGCTAGAGACCTGGAGTTACTCAGGTGCAGGAAGCTCAAAGGCGACGATCAAGCTGATCGTTTTGGCTGATCAGCACCAGCCCGATTGTGATGGGCACCACCACGATCACGGCGCCGGCAAGCAGGCTGGTCAGGAAATTGGCCAGGGATGGCGTCATGGCAGGAACAGCTCTATGGCTTGATTCGTGGACCGATCCTAGGCAGTGGTGGCGGCTTCCTACGCTGGGAGCCCAGCTACTTAGAGCTTTGTGACGGCAGCCCCCTCCCTACCCCAGTCCTGGCTGCCGTTGTTGTCCGGCTTGCACTTGGCCCTGGCCCTGGGCCTGGCGCTTTGGACCTTGCTTTTTCTGTTTCGCATCGTGCTCACCTGGTATCCCCAGATTGATCTGAGCCGCGGAGCGATGCGCTTGGTCGGAGCCCCTACCGAGCCCTTGCTTGCCCTCACCCGTCGGCTGATCAAACCGATCGGTGGCGTTGATGTGACGCCGGTGGTGTGGGTGGGCCTGCTCAGCCTGGTGCGAGAAATTTTGGTGGGGCAGCAGGGGCTTGTTAGTCAGGTGTTGTTTCGGGCCCAGAGCGTCGGGATCGGCTGAACCCAGATCCGGCTTAGCTGCCCTTCTGCGGAAGCATGTCCTGTTCCACAAATTTGGTGTGTACGTCGCCCGCCTGGAATTCGGGGCGATCCAGCAGTTGCAAGTGAAAGTCGATGGTGGTGGGAATGCCTGTCACCGCGCATTCCGATAGGGCCCGGCGCAGACGCCTGAGGGCGTGGGGGCGATCGGTGCCCCAGACGATCACCTTGCCGATCAAGGAGTCGTAGAAGGGCGGGATCTCATAGCCGGTGTACACGTGGCTATCGACCCGCACACCGGGGCCGCCAGGAGGGAGCCAGCCGGTGATTTTGCCGGGGGCGGGTCGGAAGTTTTGGCGGGGGTCTTCGGCGTTAATGCGCGCCTCGATGGCGTGCCCGCAGAGCTTGATCTGGTCTTGGGTGACCGAGATCGGCTCCCCACCGGCAATACGCAACTGCTCGGCGATCAGATCTACCCCTGTGACCATCTCGGTGACCGGATGTTCCACCTGGATCCGGGTATTCATTTCCATGAAATAAAACGCCCCGCTGCGGTCCACCAGGAATTCCACGGTGCCGGCGCCCTCGTAGCCAATGGTGCGGGCGGCGGCCACGGCGGCATCGCCCATCTGGCGGCGCAGGTCGGCGTTGATGGCCACGCTGGGGGCCTCTTCCAGCAGCTTTTGGTGGCGGCGCTGGATCGAGCAGTCGCGTTCGCCCAGGTGAATCACGTTGCCGTGGCGATCGGCCAGCACCTGCACTTCCACGTGCCGGGGCCGGTCGATGAATTTCTCCATGTACAGGCCAGGGTTGCCGAAGGCAGCCTCCGCTTCTCCTTGGGCCGCTTTGAACAGGCTCTCGAGTTGATCGGGCCCAGGCACCAGGCGCATGCCGCGGCCGCCGCCACCAGCGGTGGCTTTGATCATCACCGGGTAGCCCATCGATTCGGCCAATCGCGCAGCCGCCTCCGGGCTGGCCAGCAAGCCGGCACTACCGGGGATGGTGGGCACCCCCACCCGCTCCATGGTGGCCTTAGCGGTCGACTTATCTCCCATCGAGCGGATGGCCTCGGGGGAGGGACCCACAAACGTGATGCCGTGGTCGGCGCAGATCTCGGCGAAGCGATCGTTTTCGGCCAGGAAGCCGTAGCCGGGGTGAATTGCGTCAGCACCCCGGGAGGTGGCCGCCGCCAAAATGTTGGGGATGTGGAGGTAGCTCTTGCTGCTGGGCGCCTCTCCAACGCATACGGCTTCGTCGGCGAGCTGCACGTGCAGGGCGTTCTTATCCACCGTGCTGTAAACGGCGACGGTGGGAATGCCGAGCTCCCGGCAGGTGCGCAGGATGCGTAGGGCTATTTCGCCACGGTTGGCGATCAGCAGCTTGCCGATGGGCATCCGCGGCGTCTCAGCTGATATGGGCTGAGGCGGACTGTATCAGTGCTGCCTGGACAGCTCCCTCAGACGATTCTGGTGCCGGCGATGGGTATATTGCTCGCACCGGAACGCTTAGCGATCCGAACCACATGCGGATGTGGTGGAATTGGTAGACACGCACGTTTGAGGGGCGTGTGGCTTCGGCCTTACGAGTTCAAGTCTCGTCATCCGCATTTCTTAATTCGAGCCATCCAGGCCTTGCCCGAATCGATCCGGCCCTCGGCAGCGATCGTGCTTGTCAGCAACGGCCCCGGAGAGCTGTCTACCTGGGTTCGTCCCCTCGCCCAGCGCCTCCATCGCCAGATACCGCTGCGGCCTGAGGTGCCTACGGCCGCCTGCAGCCTCAAGTTGCTGCTTGTGCCCTGTCCAAACGGCACGGGACAGGAGCATCGAGCCGCCGCCGCTTGGGGCCTGTTTGAGCGCATAGTGCCAGCTCGTCAATTTTGGTCACTGCTACTGCGCCCCAAGCGGTTTGGTCCCTGGCCCCGCCAGGGACTGGTGGTGTTTTTAGGGGGTGATCAGTTTTGGACTGTGCTGCTCTCGGCACGGCTGGGTTACCGCCATCTCACCTATGCGGAATGGGTGGCCCGCTGGCCCCGCTGGAACGACCGTATCGCTGCCATGGGCCCCCTGGCTGCTGACCAGTTGGCACCGCGTTGGGCATCCCGCTGCACGGTGGTAGGTGACCTGATGGCAGACCTCTCTGAGTCGGCCCGCAGCGAGGCGCCCTTGCCGGCAGGGGAGTGGTTGGCGCTGCTGCCGGGCTCGAAGCGGGCCAAGTTGCGTGTGGGCATGCCGTTTTTGCTGGAGACGGCCGATCGGCTGGCGGCCCTTCGTCCTGGTTGTCGCTTTCTGTTGCCCCTGGCTCCCACCACTGCGGTGGAGGAGCTGCTGAATCAGGCTGGCCCCGCCAATCCGATCGCCCGTACCTACCGGTCGGGTCAGCCCCGCCTGCTGGCTCCGGATCTACTTGAGACGCCAGCTGGCACCACGATTCGGCTGGTTCGGGAGAATCCGGCTTACGGCAGCTTGAGCCAGTGTTCCCTGGCCCTCACCACCGTGGGTGCCAACACCGCCGAACTGGCTGCTTTGGGGGTGCCGATGCTGGTGCTGGTGCCAACCCAGCACTTACACGTCATGCAGGCCTGGGATGGACTGGCCGGAATGCTGGGGCGGTTGCCCCTGCTGCGCTGGCTGTTTGGGGTGCTGATTACGGCCTGGCGCCTGCGCCACCGGGGCTTTCTGGCCTCTCCCAACATTGCCGCTGGCCGCTTGGTGGTGCCGGAGCGGGTTGGGGCGATCACCCCTGAGGCCATCGCCGCCGAAGCCGCCGACTGGCTGGCGGCACCGGAGCGACTGGAGCAGATGCGCGCCGATCTGCGCAGCCTGCGGGGCCAGCCGGGGGCGGTGGCCAGCCTGGCGTCCCTGGTGCAGGAGCTGCTGCCCCCAGAGCTGAGTGCCTCTGACCTGAACATCCCCAACTGAGCTGCCTAGGCTTGCGACTCATTTCGCTGAGTTCGATGGCCGACGCTGCTAGTTCTTCCGACCCTTCAGCCTGCGGCCTCGACAGTGGCTTGGCCCGCGGGGCCAGCGAGGAGCAGTGGCGCCAGCAGCTGACGCCTGAGCAGTTCCGGGTTGCCCGCCAGGGCGGTACCGAGCGTGCCTTCAGCGGCGCTTACTGGAACCAGAAGGGCAATGGCAGCTACCACTGCATCTGCTGTGATGCCGAGCTTTACAGCAGCGCCACCAAGTTTGATTCCGGTACCGGTTGGCCCAGCTTCTGGGATGGGGTAAGCGCTGCTGCCATCAGCACCCACACCGATAACGCCCACGGCATGGTGCGCACCGAAATTCGCTGCGCTAATTGCGACGCCCACCTTGGCCACGTCTTCAACGACGGCCCGGCCCCAACCGGTCAGCGCCACTGCGTCAATTCGGCGTCCCTGGCCTTCAAGGCGAGCTGAGAGGGCTACTGAGCCTCGATCCTGGACTTATTTCACCAGGGATCTTCTAGGTCGTTGCTGGCCAGGTCTTCAGCCTCCACATCCAGGGGTTCGCGGTAGGGGGTGGGGGCGGGCCGCCTCTCTAGGGGGCGAGTTTCTACTGGTCGAGCATCAAGAGATCGAGCATCAAGAGGTCGAGCCTCGAGGGGGCGAACCTGCCTTGGTAGAGGTTCGGCCTGCAGGGGGCGGCGAGTGGGTTCTGCTGGACGCTCTTCGTAGCGTGATTCCTCGTAGCGGGTTTGCTCGTAGCGGCTCTCCTCCTCGTCATCGAGGTAGCGGCGCTGGCGCAGGGGTTCCCGTTGGCGCTGCTCATCGAGTTCGACGTAATCGAACTCCTCATCGGGCTCGAAGGTCTGGCTGGTGGCCGGCTGGATGCGGCGCTGTTCCTGCACTGCCGGCTGGCCTGCAGCCAGTTGGTTTTCCACGGGCACCATGCCGGTGCGGTATCGATCCCGCTCCTCCTGCTCCCAGCTCGGCCCACCAATACCAAGCTTCTCGAGCAGCCCGGAGCCCAACTGCTTGAGCTTATCTTCGGCGCCCTCGTAAACAATGATTCGATCCGGCCCGCTGCTGACGATTTCCTCAACCGTGAGCTCCCAGGTGCTCAGCACGCCTTCACCCAGCAGGGGCACTCCCAGGGCGCCGATCACCAGAGTGGCCAGCTCGCCGGTTTCGATGTCGAAGCTGAAGCCCAGCACCCGGCCCAGCTGGTCGCCCGCTTCGGTGATCACCTGGCAGTTGATCACCTTGCTGTAACGGTCAGGGTTGAAGCCCTCCGCCAGCGAATCGGCGGAATCAACCAGGATCACATCGCCCACCTGGCGGATCCGGTCGAGGGGCATCCAGCGCGGCAGGCCTGGCAGGAAGCGGGTCAGAGGGTTGTCGCGCAGGCCCAGCGCCACCACTTCGCGCCGGTCGATATCCACCACCACCTCGCCCACCACGCCCAGCCGGCGGCCGGTGTCGCGGGTGATCACCTGGGTGCCCATCAGCTCGGAGCGCAACCAGAGGCGATCACTTGGGGCGGCAGCCGTTGCCCCGGGATCAGCGGAAGGGGGGATGGAGGAGGTCAATGAAAGGGTCGTACCCGTGGCCCAGTCGGCCCATTGTGGCTCACCTGCTCCGCTGGGGAAGGGGCGGCTCAGGCAGCGGGCGGTAACCCGACCACCTGGGTGTGGGCGCCCCGGGCCTGGGTGACACCAATGGTGCGGGTTGCGGCGGCGATCATCGGGCGCCGGTGGCTCACCACCATGAATTGGGCCTGGTCTGCCTGGCCGGCAATCAGGGCGGCGAGGCGCTCCACGTTGACGCCGTCGAGAAAGCTGTCGACTTCGTCTAATGCATAGAAGGGCGAAGGGCGGAAGCGCTGCAGGGCAAACAGGAAGCTCAGCGCCGTGAGCGATTTCTCGCCGCCACTCATGGAGTTGAGACGCCGCACCGCCTTGCCCTTGGGGTGGGCCACCAAGGTGAGGCCACCTTCAAGGGGTGCTTCCGGGTTTTCCAGCTGCAGGTGCCCCTCGCCGTCGGATAGCCCTTCAAAGATTGTGCGGAAATGGCCATCCACCGCTGTGAAGGCTTCAAGAAAGGCCTCCTGGCGCAGGGTGGCCACGGTTTCGATGCGCAGCAGCAGCTCTTCGCGCTCCTTGCTGAGCACTTCGAGCCGCTCCTCCAATTCCGCCAAGCGGGTTTCGAGCTGCTCAAGTTCCTCGAGGGCGAGCATGTTCACCGGTTCGAGGGCTTCCATCCGGGCCTGCAGGCTGCGCAGCTCCGCCTGTAGGGCAGCGAGCCCTGTCTCCCGCACTTCTGCGGGAATCTCCGGCCTCGGCTCAGGCAGTTCCCGCTCCAGTTGTTCCAGGCGCAGCTGGTCGCCACGCTGCTGTTCGGCCAGCGATTCGATCTCCTCGCCGAGGCGTTGCAGTTCCCATTGGCGCTGTTGCAGGGCCTGGCGCTGGGCGGCCAGCTGGGCTTCGGCGGCATCGCGGGCGCGGCGGCTTTCGCCAAAGCGGGTTTGCAGCTGCTGCTGCTCAGCTGCCAAGGTGCTGCGCCGCTCCTGATCCGCTTGGTGCTGCTCTTTCCAGCGAGCTCGCTCCTCCACCAGGGTGTTCACAGCTGCCACCAGCCGCTGTTCATCGGCGCTGAGGGCCTCGAGCTGGTTGCTGAGGCGCTCGGCGCTCAGGGCCCGTTCGCGCCGGGCCGCCAGCAGCCCATCACGCTGGCTGCGGGCCGCGGCCAGGGCCGAGTCGGCCGCCTCCAGCTCGCTCTGCAGCCCCTGCCAGCGTGCTGCATCGCCGGATGATTGCACTGCAGCTTCGGCCTCTTCCAAGGCGATGCGTTGTTGCTGCAGCGGCAACAGCAGGGATTCGAGTTGCTGCTGGCGCTGCAGATCGCTCTGCAAGGCCTCCTGCAGTTGGCCCAGGCGACTGCCCAGCTGCTGCTGCCGTTGCAGCTGGGGGGCTAGGGCCCGCTGGGCGGCGCTGCGCTCGGCCTCCAGGCCCGCCTGGCGCTGCTGGTGTGAGAGCAGCCGGGGGCGCAGGGCCTCGAGCTGCTGGCCCAGCTCGGCTTCCTTGCGGCGGCAGGCCAGCAGGCTCTCGCCCAGCTCCAGCAAGCGCTGGCGCAGGGGTGCGGCTTCGTCGCCGTCCTGGCTGCGGCCGAAGCTGAGCTGGCTGCCCCGCTGTTGCAGGCTGCCGCCGGTCATGGCGCCGCTCTTCTCCAGCAGTTCGCCGTCGAGGGTCACGGCCCGGCAGCGGCCCAGTTCGCGTCTGGCATTGGCCAGGCTGTCGAACACCAGGGTGTCGCCGAAGACGTAGCGGAACACCTCGGCGTAAACGGGCTCGTAACCCACCAGATCCACCGCCTTGCCGATCAGGCCGGTGCTGCCAGCTCCCCCGCGTTGCAGGGCGGCTCCGCCGCTACCACTGGAGCTGCCACCGGAGCCACCCCGAATCTTATTGAGCGGTAGGAAGGTAAGCCGGCCTGCCCGGCGACTTTTGAGCAGCTCGATCGCCCGGGCGGCAATGCGGTCGTCGTCGACGACCACCTGGCCGAGGCGGCCGCCGGCGGCCACTTCCAGCGCCAGGCGCACCCGCTCCTCCACTTCGCCGAGCTGGGCCACCGGCCCGTGGATGCCGTCCATGCCAGCCTCCAGCAGCACCCGCAGGGCGCCGGTACCGCGGCTTTCCTGAAGGGTTTCGCGGCGGCTGTCTAGCCGGGCGATCTCGCGCTCGAGCTGGGTTTGCTCCTGCTCGAGGCGGCTGCGGGTTCGCTGCTGAAGGGCCAGGGCTTCGGCTAGCTCCTGCACCTGCTGCTGCTCCAGGCAGGTGGCTTCCAGCACTTGCTGCCAGCTGCTTTCGGTGGCCTCCAGTTGCTGCTGGGCACTGCGATGGCTGGCCCCTTCCTGCTGCTCTTCGGCGCCGAGCTCGGCCAGGCGCTCCTGGTGCTGCCGCAGCCGCTCCTGTAATTGCTGACGCTCGGCCTCCAGGGGGCTGATCTGCTCGCCCAGCTGCTGGCGGGCGCGGCTGCGCTGCTGCTGTTCCTCCAACCAGCTGCCAGAGCGCCCCGCCACCTCGCCAAGCCGGCGGCGCGATAGCTCCACGGCGGCTTCGGCATCGCGGCAGCCGGCGTCGGCGTCGCTGAGAGCGGCTTGGTCGGAACTGGTCTCGAGGGCCTGCTGCTGCTGGCGCAGCTCGCCCTGAGTGCGGGCCAGCTCGTGGCGCTGGCGTTGCAGGGCCTCGGCATCGAGCTGGTGTTTGCCTGCCTGGCGGGTTAGTTCGCGGCCACTGGCCTCCAGGCCTGCCAGCTCGGCCTGCACTGCGATCAGTTGGTCTTCACCGAGGGCTTTTACCTCAGCTTGGAGCTGCTCGAGCACGGTGGCGGCGGCAGCTAGGCCCGTTTCGCCTTCGCTGATCGCCTCGCGTTCAGCCTGTTGCTGACTGGCGAGGCTGGCGCGGCGTTGCAGCAGGGCAGCCTGGTTCGCCTGGGCTGCTTCAAAGGCCAGCACCTGCTCCTGCAGGCGGCCGTTGTGGTGGCGCTGGCGCAAGTCTTGATAGGTGCGGGCCTTGGCGCAGTCGCGCTCAAGTTTCTGGCGGGAGCTGAGCAGCTCCTGCTGCACGATTGAGCAGCGCTCCTGACGCTCCTGCACCTCATCAAGCTTGCCGCGGCTCTGTTCGATGCGGCTGTCGAATAGGGCTACACCAGCCAGCTCGTCGATGATGCCGCGCCGGTCCCGGGCGCTCATCGAGACGATGCGGGTGACGTCTCCCTGCATCACCACATTGCTGCCTTCAGGATCCACCCGTAGGCGCCGCAGCTGGCTTTGGAGCTGTTGCAAATTGCAACTCACCCCATCGGCGCTGAAGCTGCTGGCATAGGTGCCGCCGGGGGCAACCCGCAGGCGCCGGCTCACCGTCCACTCCTGTTGGCCTGGCTTGATCCAGGGCCCTTCTTCGGGCGGCTCCAGGCCAGCTTCGGCTTGGTCGGGTTGCCACTCACTGAGGTCAAAGCGCACGCTCACCGAGGTTTCGGCGGCCTTGCCCTCGCGCAGCATGGCGCTGTTGATTAGATCGGGCAGACGATCTGCCCGCATGCCGCGGCTGCTGGCCAGGCCCAGACAAAACAACACCGCATCAAGGATGTTGCTCTTGCCGGAGCCGTTGGGGCCCGTGACCACCGTGAAACCTTCTTGCAGCGGGATCGTGATCGAGCCGCCAAAGGACTTGAAGTGGGTGAGCTCGACCTGATTGATGTGAACCAACAGGCCCGTGCGCCGAGCAGCAGAAATGTAGCGGAGGCTTTCGAAAGCTCAACCCCCTCCTTACCTTGAGGCCTGAGCTTCGCAGTCGCTAACTCTCCCCATGACCGCAGAACTGCCATGACCGCTGAAACGCCTTCCCGCGCCGCCAGCCCAGAGGGCTTCCGCGACCGTTTTGAGACCCTGATCCCCACCATTCAGCGGGAGTGGCCGGCGGTTGCCCGCCAGACCCTGGAGGCCACTCGGGGCAGTTTTGATGAAGTGGTTGAGGTGATTTCCAGCCAGACCGGCCGCACCGCTAGTGCGGTGAAGGACCAGTTGCTCGACCTCCTCGAGGTGGCCGGGGACCAGACCAGCCGCCTAGCGGACAACCTGGCGCCCTTGGAGGCCCAGCTGGAAAACCTGCTCGATGAGCTCAACACCACCTTGCGGCCTCGCATTGAGAAGCCGGTGCGGGAGCGTCCGCTGATGGCGATCGGCATCGCCACCGGCGTCGGGGTGCTGCTCGGTCTGCTGCTCGCCTCGGGCCGGCGTTCCTCATGACGGATCCGAACTCGCCAGGCCCTGCCCGGGTGGCGGCCGGCCGGGTCGGTGCCTTGATGACCTCGGTGATGGACCTGCACGTGCGCATCGCCCTGCAGGAAGTGGACCGGGAGAAGCGGCGCCTGATCAGCGGTGGCCTGCTGCTCAGCGGTGGCCTGGCGCTGCTGCTGTTGGCGCTGATCGGCGCCGAGCTGGCCCTGCTGCTGTGGCTGCACGACGCCCAGGGGCTCAGTTGGATCCACGCCGCCCTGGCGGTGGCAGCCCTGGATCTGGTGCTGGCCGGGGTGTTCGTGCGGGTGGGCGGCCAGCTGCTCAAGGGGCCCTACCTGCCCCAGACCACCGCCGGTCTCAGCAAAACCACTCGCGCAATCTTGAGTCGTTAGCGCACCTCATAGTGCAGCCAGCGGCAGTCAATGCCTCCGTTGCTGATTGGGATGCGGCGGCTGGCCTTCATTTTTAGGGGGCCGGTGAGCTCCGGGTTGCCGCTGAGCAGCCACAGGCTCCAGCCGCCGCAACGCTCCTTCACCATGCGGCCCAGGTCGGCGTAGAGAGGCTCCAGAGCATCACGCTCGCCGATGCGCTCGCCATAGGGCGGGTTACACACCAAGATCCCCGGCCCCGGTGGAGGCATGAAGTCGCGGCAGTCGCCCAGGCTCAGTTCCAGGGCACTTGCGATGCCGGCAGCCTCAGCGTTGCTGTGGGCTTGATCAAGCACTCCGGGTTCCTGTTCCATGCCAACGATCGGCGCCAGGGGGTCTCCGCTGGGGAGCGTCTCTCGGGCCAGGGAGCTGGCCGCTTGCCGCTCTTGTTGCCAGAGCTGGGAGTCGAACTTTGGCCATCGCTCCAGGGCGAAGTGGCGGCCTAGGCCCGGCGCCCGGCCCAGGGCCATGCAGGCCGCCTCAATCAGCAGGGTGCCGGAGCCGCAAAGGGGGTCGGCCAGGGGCACCGAGCCATCCCAGCCGGTGAGGGCGATCAGGCCGGCGGCGAGGTTTTCCTTGAGCGGGGCCAGGCCCATGGCAGCCCGGTACCCGCGGCGGTGCATGCTGCCGCCGCTGCCATCGAGGCTCAGGGCTGCTTCGCCGCCGCCAAGGTGCAGATGGATGGAGAGGTCGGGATCGTCTAGGTCAACGGAGGAGCGGGCGCCCCACTGCTGGCGCTGCAGATCCACCAGGGCATTTTTGACCTGCAGGGCGCTGTAGTGACTGTGGTTGAGGCCAGGAGCGCTGCCGGTGGCATCGACCCGGAAGGTGGCGCCAGGAGGCAGCCAGCGGCTCCAGTCGACGGCGCGCTGCACACCGTCGTAGAGCTCGTCCTTGCTGCGACAGGGAAATTGAGCCAGTTCAAGCAGGAGCCGGAAGGGCAGGCGGGCTTGCAGGTGCAGTCGGTAGAAGCCAGCCAGGTCTGTTTGGAAGCGCACGGCCCGGCGTAGGCGTGCTGCGGCTTGGCAGCCCAAGGCCGTGAGCTCAGCCGCCGCGGCTTCTTCGAGCCCTGGTGGCACAACCGCTATGCCGCTGATTGATGTGCTGTTTGGTTCGGTGATGCCCACCCCTGCGTCTGCCCTTGCTTGCTGCCACAATGAACCAGTCTGGTTTCGACCTGACTAGGTGGCTCACACCAGTGCTTCGGACAGCGGTTCGATTCCGCTCAGCTCCACTTAAACGGGGCTGCAATGGTTTCGACGGGGTATAAGGAGGGTGACTGAAGCCTGCTCGGTAAGAGCACACACGTAACAGCGAACAACATCGTTGCTTTCTCCCGTCAGACCGCCCCTGTGGCTGCCTGACCCTGTAAGGGAGATGGGGTGAGGTCAGCCTTATCACCCAAATGACCGCTTGGGGGTGGAAGCCCCCCTTTAAGTAGTGCTCTGGAAGGGGCCTTCCCATTGCAGCTCGCCCGAGCGATGGCCTGTCCCCACTGCGGCAGTTGGTCGGTTAAGGCGGATCGCAGCCTGGCTGGACGTCTGGTGTGTGGTCGTTGCGCCAGGCCGCTGGGGGCAGCCCCGGCGCCCCGACGTCAGCGGCGCTCCCGATCGAGGCGCCCAGGTCTGTCTTTAGGCATTGGCCTGGTTGCGCTGCTGGCATTGGCTGCGCTGTTGGCAGCCTGGGACGAGCAGCGGCTCAGATTCACTGCGCCGCTCGAGCGGCCTCGCCCCTAACTCGCAACTAAAAACCCCAGGATTGTTCTGAGCCTTGCGCTTCAGAGATACCCCAGGGACCGCAGAGTTTGCACGGCGGCTGCTTCAGGGTCGCCCGATTGCCCGCATCACTGCGCCCTGGCATAGGCCGCCATGGGAGCACAACGGAATCGCCTGGCCGTTTACCGAAGCGCCGCTGGACGCACCGCTAGCCATTTTTTGAGTTGAGCTAAGCGGAGCGGAGGAAGGGCCTGGGCTGGAGCCTGAACCTGCTGCAGCTTGCTGGGTGGTGGCGGTGTTAACGGTGTTGCGGGTTTTATCGAGCGCACCTGTGTAAGCAGGCATGGAGGAGCCCTGCAGGGTGCCTTGAATAGCGCTGGCTCCAACCATGGGCGCCAATCCTTGGGCTATTGCATTGTCGGCTGGCAAAACGACGGCCGCAACCAGAGCGGCTTTCAGCAGATTCGAAGACATATTGAGTGGCGACTAGGAATCAAGGCTGGCTTGGCTTGGCAGCTCCGCTAAAGCCGCTCCACACTTTCAGCTCCTCAATTGTTTGTACTCCTTCGCGGCGCTCCTTGCCCGCCAGGTCCCAGGTGGGGAAAGCCCGTATCTGGGCGGCCATGCAGCGGCTACGGCCATCGTCAGTCTTGTCGCACTCCACATAGGGGAGGGAATTGCCCCCTTCCTTGCCAAACAGGTTTTTTTGCTGGAAGCAGGCCGGGCACCACCAGGCGCCATAAAAAACAGCTCCCCTAGCGCGCAGGTGGGCGCTTAGCTCTTTTTGTTCCGGCGTAGATGCAGAAAGGGCCTCTCCCAAGGTGGCAGTGGTGGAGCTGCCGGAAGCTGTTGTGGCGCCGCTAACGGCGCTGGCAGTGGCTGTAAAGCCAAGCAGCACCGTGCTGAGGGCGATAAGCAGGCCGGAGCGCAGGGAGCCATACCGGGGCATCAGCTTCCAGAAGCAACAACCAAAACTAGTTCCGCTGCTTGCTTTTGCCTGTGTGTGTGGGCAAAACACAGCCGATGGCCGCGCCGCCGCGTTCGGCCTTCCGCCCTTCCTTGGCCCAGCGGAAGTTCCCAGCGGCTGAGACACTGATCTGGTGCGGTGGTTTTGGGGTCGATGAGCGCGAACGGCTACCGCGACTACTTCAGTGTCCTCGAGGTTGAGCGTGGCGCCGATGCCGACTCCATCAAGCGCGCCTTTCGCAAGCTGGCCCGTCAGTACCACCCGGACGTGAACCCCGGCGATTCGGGGGCTGAGGCCAAGTTCAAAGAGGTGAGCGAGGCCTATGAAGTGCTCTCCGATCCTGATAAACGCCGGCGTTACGAGCAATTTGGCCAGTACTGGAGCCAGGCGGGCGGTGGCTCGGCCAGTAGCGGCGTTGACGTTGATTTTGGCCGCTATGGCAACTTCGACGACTTCATCAACGACCTGCTAGGTCGTTTTGGCGGCCCCTCCCCCGGCGGGGCCCCTGGCGGTTTTGGTTTCAGTTCAGGCTTCCCTGGCGGCATGCCCGGCGGCGGACGTGGCGCCCCGATCAATCTCGATGCCGAAGCCAGCATCAGCCTCTCCTTTGCCGATGCTTTCCGCGGCTCCGAGCGCACCTTGGCCGTCAACGACGAGCGGGTGCAGGTGCGCATTCCGCCCGGTGTGAAGCACGGCAGCCGCCTGCGGCTGAAGGGCAAGGGCAACCTGCAGCCCGGCACCGGCCGCCGCGGCGACCTGTACCTCAACCTGCAACTGCAGGAGCATCCGGTGTGGAAGCTCGATGGCGACCAGCTGCGCGCTGAGTTGCCCCTCAGCCTCGATGAATTGGCCCTCGGCGGTGAGGTGCGGGTGGCTACCCCCGACGGTGAGGCCTCCGTGCAGGTGCCGCCTGGTATGACCCTGGGCCGCAGCCTGCGGCTCAAGGGCAAGGGCTGGCCCCTCAAGGACGGCCGCGGCGACCTGCTGCTTACGCCGGTGCTCAAGTTGCCCGAGCAGCTCAGCGCCGAGGAGCGCCAGCTGCTGGAGCAGTTGCGTGCTGCCCGCAGCGCCGATCCCCGCTCTGGCTGGATTCAGGCGGCCCGTCTCTAGGATCCGGGCCAGCCAGGCCTTTTTCATGGAGCTCACCTACCGTCCCCGCCGATTGCGCCGCACCCCGGCTTTGCGGGCGATGGTGCGGGAGCATCACCTAAGTGCTGCCGACTTTATTTATCCGCTCTTCGTGCACGAAGGCGCCACCAACGAGCCAATTGGTGCCATGCCAGGAGCTATGCGCTGGAGCCTCGAAGGCTTGGTGCAGGAGGTGGGCCGCGCTTGGGACTTGGGCATCCGCTGCGTTGTGCTGTTTCCCAAGGTGGCCGATGGCCTTAAAACCGAAGACGGCGCCGAATGCTTCAACGAAGGTGGCCTGATACCCCGAGCTATTCGCCGGCTTAAGGAGGTGCACCCCGACATGGCGATCATGACGGACGTGGCCCTCGATCCCTACTCCTGTGACGGCCATGACGGCATCGTTAGCGATGAAGGGATAGTGCTCAACGATGAAACGGTGGCGATCCTCTGTCGCCAAGCCGTTGCCCAAGCTCGGGCAGGGGCGGATCTGATTGGCCCCAGCGACATGATGGATGGACGAGTTGGGGCTATCCGCGAAGCCCTCGATGAGGAGGGGTTCGAGCATATCGGCATTATTAGCTATACAGCTAAATATTCTTCCGCTTATTACGGCCCCTTCCGCGAAGCTCTTGATTCGGCCCCTCGGGTTGGCGCGGGCAAGCCAATTCCGAATGATAAATCAACCTATCAAATGGATCCGTCCAATGGACGTGAAGCGCTCACCGAAGCCCTGCTCGATGAACAGGAGGGTGCTGATATTTTGATGGTTAAGCCTGGCCTTGCCTACCTAGACATCATCTACCGTCTGCGTGGCGAAACCGAGCTGCCAATTGCTGCTTACAACGTAAGTGGTGAATACGCCATGGTGAAGGCCGCCGCTGAAAAGGGCTGGATCGACGAGCGGGCCGTGGTGCTGGAAACCCTGCTGTGCTTTAAGCGGGCTGGGGCTAATTTGATCCTCACTTATCACGCCTGTGATGCTGCGCAGTGGCTGCGCCAGGGGTAATTTTATTAATACCCGATATTTTTGGATTTGGCCTTGTCTGGCTACAGCTACTTACATCGCTTTGATGACTGCGCTGGCCAGGGCTAGTGGCATCAGTTACCTGTTGTTTCCAGAGCTGGGGGCGCTCGCTTCTGTTGTGCTTGCCGATCCGCTCAGCAGCTGGGCCCGTTCCCCAAAACTCCTGGCCCTGACACCGGTATTAACTGCTGTGCCTGGAGTGCTGGTAACCCGCACCATGCCCTATGGCCCCACTGCGCTGATATTGGATCTGGCGATCTGCTTGCTTGTGATCCGGCTTCTACGCTCGCCGGTTATTCCGGCAATTTCAGCCGGGGTATTGCCCTTAGTGCTGGGAATTACGAGTTTTTTGTACCCGGTGGCGATTCTGGTGGGCACAGGTGGGCTGGCCCTAATCGTAATGCTTCGCTCTCACTTGATGCCGCCACCGGCTCGGGCTGAAGTCTCCCACTTGGCGCCAAATATTTCAACTTTGATTGCCTCCAAGTCCTGGTTTGGAAGGGTTCCCTGGCTGCTGCCTTTGGCTGTTTTCTTGCTGGGAGCTCTGGTAATGGTCCAGCTGCTGGGATCCCACTTGGTTTTGTATCCCCCTTTGCTGGTGATTGCCTGGGAGATGTTGGCTAATGCTGATGAGTGTCCCTGGCAAGGCCGCTTCTTTGCCGTGCTGGCGGTTACTGCTGGAGCGGCGGTGGCTGGAATTGCATTAGTTCTGGCTCTGGGAGTGAGTCCGCTGGCCGCATTTTTGGCTGTTTTGGTTACTGCGTTGCTACTCAGGTTGGCTCGCCTTCGTTGTCCTCCGGCCTTCGGTTTGGCCCTGCTTCCCTTCTTAATTCCTGCACCCACGCTCGCCTATCCCCTCCTCACCTTGGCCGGCACCACCTGGCTGATTTTGGTGGTGAAGCTCGATCAGATCCTCAAGATCCGTTTCTGTAACCCACAATGAACTCACCCGGTTCAGTTGCCATGGTTCCTGCTGCTGTTCATCACCTTGGCCATGTGGCACTGCGGGTGCAGGACATGGAGCGGGCCAAGGCCTTCTATGTCTCCCTGGGCCTGCAGCTCTGCTGGGATGCACCCGATTGGGCCTATTTGCAGTGGCCTGGGGCCGGCACGGGCTTGGCCCTGCTCAGCCCTAGTTACAAAGCTGCCGGGCCCCATTTTGCTTTCCATTTCCGCGACCGCTCAGAGGTGGATGCGGTGCACGCCCAGCTTGTGGCGGCCGGCCGCTCCTGCGGCCCGGTGCATGACCACCGTGACGGAACTGCCAGCTTCTATCTCCAAGATCCGGAAGGCAACTGGCTAGAGATGCTCTACGAGCCCCCTGGCGGCATCCCCTCCAACCTGCCCGGGTGAACGACGTCACCGCCCCATTGGCCCCAATTCAGCAGGAGGCCCTGGAGCTGCTCGAGTGGCCGCGGCTCGCTGAGCAGCTGGCCAGCTTCGCCAGCACAGCTCCGGGCCGCTGTGCCTGCCTGGCGCTGGCCCTGCCCGCTGGCCTCGCTGCCAGCCGCAGCCTGCTCGCTGAAACCACCGAGCTGCTTGGCCTCGACGGGCTGCTGGAGGGGGGGCTGAGTTTTCAGGGAGTTGCCGATATCGCGGTGCTGGTGACCCTCTGCGCCAAGGGCGGCACGGCTCCGGGCGAGGAGTTGCTGGCCTTGGCTACCACTCTGGCTGCGGCCCGCCGGCTGCGACGCCAGATCGACGATCCCCAGCTGCGGCCGGTCTGTACGGCCCTGGTGGCCGAGCTGCGCACCCTGCCGGAGCTGGAGCAGCGGCTGCATTTTTGCCTTGAAGAGGGCGGCCGGGTGGCGGATCGGGCCAGTCCGCCCCTGGAGGGATTGCGGCGCCAGCTGCTTGGGGCCCGCTCAGATCGGCGTGATCGACTGCAGGAGCTGATGCGCCGCTGCGGCGCCATGCTCCAGGACACGGTGATCTCGGAGCGCAACGGCCGTCCCGTGCTGGCTGTGAAGGCTGGCGCTGCCGCTCAGTTGCCAGGGCTGGTGCACGACAGCTCGGCTTCGGGACAAACGGTGTTTATCGAACCCCAGGCGGTGATTGCCCTGGGCAATCGCATACGCGACTTGGAGGGGCGCGAGCGGGAGCTGGAGCGGGCCGTGCTGACGGCCCTGAGCGCCCAGGTGGGCGAGGAGGCTGAAGCTCTGGCCGCACTCCAGCAGGTGCTGGTGCGCCTGGATGCGGGGGTGGCTCGGGCGCGCTATGGCCAATGGTTGGGAGCGGTACGCCCGGAGCTGGCAGACGACCCCAGCGCCCCCTTCGAGCTGCGTGAGCTGCGCCACCCCCTGCTGCTTTGGCAGCAGCGGCGTCAGGGAGGTCATGCGGTGGTGCCCGTGAGCCTGCTGGTGGCAGCGGAGTTGCGGGTGGTGGCGATCACGGGTCCCAACACCGGTGGCAAAACCGTGACCCTCAAAAGCGTTGGCTTGGCAGCTCTTATGGCCCGGGCTGGCTTGTTTCTGCCCTGCAGCGGCACGCCCCGCCTGCCCTGGTGCGCCCAGGTGCTTGCCGATATCGGCGATGAGCAATCGCTGCAACAAAACCTCTCCACCTTCAGCGGCCACATCCGCCGCATCGCCCGCATCCTCGAAGCTCTTCCTGGGCCTGGCGCTGCTGGCGGCGCCTCCCTGGTGCTGCTCGATGAGGTGGGAGCCGGCACCGATCCCCTCGAGGGTTCGGCCCTGGCCACGGCCCTGCTCAAGCACCTGGCCGATCGGGCCAGGCTCACGATCGCTACCACCCACTTCGGTGAGCTCAAGGCGCTCAAATATGCCGATCCACGCTTCGAGAACGCTTCGGTGGCCTTCGATGTGGACACCCTCTCGCCTACTTACCGGCTGCAGTGGGGTATCCCGGGTCGCAGCAACGCCCTGGCGATTGCACGCCGGCTGGGGCTGGGGGAGCCGGTGCTGGAGCTCGCCGCCGCCCAGCTGGAGCCCCTTGGCGAGGGCGAGGTGAACCAGGTGATCGCCGGCCTCGAAAATCAGCGTCAACGCCAGCAGGAAGCCGCCGAGGAAGCAGCCGTCCTACTGGCTCGCACCGAGCTGTTGCACGAGGAGTTGCTGCTGCGCTGGCAGCAGCAGACCCAGCAGAGCGCCGAGCTTCAGGAACAGCGGCGCCAGCAGTTGGAGCGCTCGATTCGTCAGGGACAGAACGAGGTGAAGCGCATCATCAGGAGGCTGCGCCAGGGACCTGATGGGGGGGAGGCCAGCAGCGCTGCCCTAGGCGAAACCGCCCGCCAGGCTGGCCAGCGGCTCAAATCGCTTGAGCAGCAGCACCGCCCCACCCCGGAGCGGCGCGAGCACCGGGGCTGGATGCCCGCCGTTGGTGATCGGGTGCGGCTGTTATCGCTGGGCAAGGCCGGTGAGGTGCTTGCCATCGCCGATGACGGCCGGGAACTCACGGTGCGCTGTGGGGTGATGCGGCTGACCCTGGAGCTGGCTGGCATCGAGGGGCTGCATGGCGAAAAACCCTCAGCCCCTGAGGTGCGCGTGCAGGTGAAGGGTCAGCGGGGGCTGGGGGGGCAGGGCCCGGATGTGCGCTCCGAGCGCAACACCGTTGATGTGCGTGGCCTGCGGGTGCATGAAGCCGAGGCGGCCTTGGAGGAGCGGCTGCGCGCCGCCAATGGTCCCGTGTGGGTGATCCACGGCATCGGCACGGGCAAGCTCAAGCGCGGCCTGCGGGCCTGGTTGGCAACGGTGCCCTACGTGGAGCGTGTGAGTGACGCCGAGCAGGGCGACGGCGGGGCTGGCTGCAGCGTGATTTACGTGAAATAGGGCAGGGTCGGCTCCACGCTTGCGGGCTCAGGGGGCAGGGGCAGGGCCTCGCCGCTCGCATCAAACAGGCGCCAGCCGCGGGGATCTATGTCGAGGTTCAGGCTGGCCCCCGGCGGCAGGATTGTTTCAGGGCCGACCCGCACCTGCACCAGGTGACCGCCCTCCTCCAGGCGGCAGGTGAGCAGTTGTTCGTTGCCCAGGGCTTCGCCATGGCTCACCTCGGCCCGCAGGTTGCGGTTGGTGGCGGGAGCTAGCTGGAAGTGCTCGGGCCGCAGTCCGCCAGTGAGCGCCTCCCCTGCCCGTGATGCCAGCACATCGGCCAGGGGACCTTCAACCGCCAGCTTGCGGCCGCCCAGCTGCACCAGGCCCGCACCTATCGCGGTTACCGGCAGCAGATTCATGGGCGGGCTGCCGATGAACTGGGCTACAAACAAATTGGCGGGCCACTGATAGAGCTGCATCGGTGTGCCGAGCTGCTGCAGCCTTCCGGCATTGAGCACGGCGATCCGGTGCCCCATGGTCATGGCCTCCACTTGGTCGTGGGTCACGTACAGGGTGGTGGTGCCCAGGCGTCGCTGCAGTTCAACGATTTGGGTGCGGGTGCCGGTGCGCAGCTTGGCGTCGAGGTTGCTGAGCGGTTCGTCCATCAAAAACACCGCTGGCGCCCGGGCGATGGCCCGGCCCAGGGCAACCCGCTGCTTCTGGCCGCCGGAAAGCTCCTTTGGCAGCCGATCGAGTAGCTGGTCGAGCTCCAGGGTTTCTGCTACCTCGGCGATGCGCTGGGCGATGCGCTCCTCCCGCCGTGAGCGCAGCCGCAAGAGCCCTGGCAGCCGCCTGGTGGCCAGGTGCAGGCTGTCTTGAAGTTGCTCAAGGGCCGTGCGGTTGCGGCTGCGGCGCAGGCCGAAGCCGATGTTGCCGGCCACCGTGAGATGGGGATAGAGCGCATAGCTCTGGAACACCATGGCCACGTTCCGTTGGGCTGGGCGCAGCGAGCTCACGGGCCGATTGCCCACGTAGATCTCCCCCTGGCTGGGCTGCTCTAGGCCAGCCAGTAGGCGCAGCAGGGTGCTTTTGCCGCAGCCGGAGGGCCCAACCAACACCAAAAATTCGCCGTCCTGAATCTGTAGATCCAGCTGGCGCAGCACCTGCACCGGATCACCACCGCGCCGGGGTGGGTAGGTCTTGCTGACCTGCTGGAAGCGAACCTCTGCCAAGACGGGCCTTCAGACGGCGCGATCCTAGGTTTGTTCCAATGCAATTCATCGATCAAGCCCGCGTAACGGTCAAGGCCGGCCGAGGCGGCGACGGAATCGTGGCGTTTCGCCGCGAGAAATATGTGCCAGCCGGCGGCCCTTCCGGCGGCGATGGCGGCCGTGGTGCCGACGTGCTGCTGGTGGCTGACGCCAACCTCCAGACCCTGCTGGATTTCAAGTACAAGCGGCAGTTTTTGGCGGTCGATGGTCGCCGGGGCGGCCCCAACCGCTGCACCGGTGCCAGCGGTAACCATCTGGTGATCAAGGTGCCGTGCGGCACGGTGGTTCGCGATGCCCGCACCTCAATTTTGCTAGGTGATCTCACCGATGCAGGTGAGGAGCTACTGGTGGCCTTTGGCGGCCGCGGCGGCCTGGGCAATGCCCACTACCTCAGCAACCGCAACCGGGCCCCGGAGAAGTTCACCGAGGGCAGGGAGGGAGAGGAGTGGCTGCTGCAGCTGGAGCTCAAGCTGCTGGCTGAGGTTGGCATCATCGGCTTGCCCAATGCCGGCAAGAGCACCTTGATTTCGGTGCTTTCGGCAGCTCGGCCCAAGATCGCCGATTACCCCTTCACCACCCTGGTGCCCAACCTGGGGGTGGTGCGCCGTCCCAGTGGTGATGGCACCGTCTTTGCTGACATTCCTGGTTTGATCGCTGGAGCGGCCCAGGGGGCAGGGCTAGGGCACGACTTCCTACGCCACATCGAGCGCACCCGGCTGCTGATCCACCTGATCGATTCCAGCGCCGAGGATGTGGTCGCCGACCTCAACGTGGTCGAAGGGGAGCTCACGGCCTACGGCCATGGGCTCGACCAGAGGCCCCGCCTAGTAGTGCTCAATAAGATCGAATTGCTCGATCCAGCCAGCCTTGAAGAGCTGGTAGAGAAGGTGAGCCAGCAGGTGCAGGCCAGTGGAGGCTTGCCCGTTCTGGCTATTTCAGCTGCGGCCTCCAAAAATTTGCCGCAGCTGCTGGCCGCGGTGTGGCAGCAGCTCGGCATTATTCAACCCTAGGCAGTTCGGCCTTAGGTAATTAGGCCCTAGGCAATTCAGTCGTCGTAGACGCGGCACTCGGGGGCAGAAGGGTTCAGGTCACAGAACACTTCCAGTGGGGTTGGGTCGTGGCTGTCCTCGGGATGGTGCTCTTTGAACTCCTTGAGACCCTGGAGCTCTTCCTCCAAGTGGCGAACCTTGCCTAGGTCGCCAGCGGCCTTGGCTGCCTCGATCTCGCTCTGATCTTTCTGGATGTGCTCGTCGATGCTTTTCATTCGGATACCGGTCACTGGATACCGGAGCTCGTCGCCGATCACCTTACGGGCGCCTGTTCTGGATCGACGCCCCGGGGGTGCACTGCTGACTCTTTGAACACTCCCAATGGCGCCGGGAGCTGAGCTTTGGTGATGTGTTGGATTGACAACAATGTGCGTCCAGCGTTCTCGGCGCTGCTGCCAGGGCTGGCTGCGGCCCCCGTTTCACCCCGCCAGCTCGCTGAGTTCGAGCCAGCGCTCCTCGCCGCAATGGATGCGCTCCGTTAACGCGGCCAGCTCCTGGGTGAGTCCCTCAAGGGCGGCGTAGTCGCTGCCTGAACTGGCCAGGGCCAGCTCCAGGTCACAGCGCTGCTGCTCCCAGACCGGCAGGTTTACCTCCAATTCGCCCAGCTCCCGGCTCTCCTTGAAGCTGCGCCGCCGCGTCTGGGCCTTGCTGGCTTGGGGCGCTACCGGGGCTGGATTCTTGGGGTTCTTGGGTGCGGCCTGGCGGGTAGAGCTCGCTTCTAAGTAGGCGCTGTAGTTGCCCTCAAAGCGCTGCAGCTCGCCATTCTCAAAGCAGAACAGCCGATCCACGGTGCGATCGAGGAAGTAGCGGTCGTGGGAGACCACCACCACGCAGCCGCGAAAGTCTTCAAGGAAGTCTTCGAGCACGCTCAGGGTCTGTACGTCCAGGTCGTTGGTGGGCTCGTCGAGCAGCAGCACGTTGGGGGCCTCGATCAGCAGCCGGCAGAGATGGAGCCGCCGCCGTTCGCCGCCGGAGAGCTTGGCCACCGGTTGGTGCTGTTGGGCTGGTGGAAACAGGAAGCGCTCCAGCAACTGGGAGGCGCTCAGCTCCTCGCCGTCCACTGCCACCCGACTGGCGGCAGCTTGAACCACCTCCAACACCTTCTGGTCGGGCTTGAGCAGCACATCGCTGTGCTGGTCGAAGTAGGCGAGCTTCACGGTGGAGCCCAGCTCCAGGCTGCCGCTGCTGGGTTGGCGCCGGCCGGCAATTACCTCAAGCAGGCTCGACTTGCCCACTCCGTTTGGGCCAATGATGCCAACCCGGTCTTCCGGGCTGAAGTCGTAGCTGAAGGCGCGCAGCAGGGCCCTGGTCTCGGGTCCTTCGCCCACACTCACCTCCAGATCTTCGGCGGTGATGGCCCGCTTGCCGAGCCGACGGCTGGTGGTGGCCAAGCTCACCTGGCCGCGGCCCTGCCGCAGAGGTGCCTCCCGCATCGCCTCAATTCGCTGGATACGGGCCTTCTGCTTGGTGCTGCGGGCTTTGGGACCCTGCCTGAGCCAGGCCAGTTCCCGCCGCAGCGTGCCCTTGAACTTGGCGGCTGAGGCCGCTTCAGATGCCTCCTCTTCAGCTTTATGGGTGAGATAGGTGGCGTAGTTGCCGTCGTAGCTGCGGGCCAGGCCCCGATCTACCTCCACGATCCGGCGGGTGACCCGATCGAGCACGTAGCGGTCGTGGGTCACCAGCACCAGGGCGCCGGAGAAGCGCTCCAGATAGCTCTGCAGCCATTCCACCCCGTTGGCGTCGAGGTGGTTGGTGGGCTCATCCAGTAGCAGCACGTCCGGCTCGGCCACCAGGGCTGCAGCCAGGGCGACCCGCTTGCGATAGCCGCCGGAGAGGTCGCCCACCTTGCGTTCGATGTCGGCGATGCCTAGCCGCTCCAGCACCTCGCGGCACTGCTGCTCCAGCCCCCAGGCATTGAGCTGATCCATGCGGCCATGCAGGTCGCTGAGCTGGGCCAGGGCGATGGCGTTGTCGGGGCCATCAGCCACGGCCTGACTTAGGGCCGTGTGCTGCCGCAGCAAAGCCATCTTCTCGCCGCTACCGGCAAACACCTGCTCCAGCACGGTGTGCTCGGGGTCTAGCTCGGGCTCCTGGTCTACGAGCACCACCCGGGTGCGGGGGGCGCAGCGGCGCTGGCCGCTGCCGAGGGGCTCATTGCCCGCAAGCACCTTCAACAGGGTGCTCTTGCCGGCCCCATTGGGACCTATCAGCCCGAGCCGCTCCCGCTCGCCGATGTGCAGGGTGAGGCCCTCAAACAGGGTGCGAATGCCGAAGTCCTTGCTGGCTTCCACCAGGCTTATCAAGCTCAAAGTGCAGCCTCCTCAGCTGTGCCAGCTTGGCCTTTGAGGTAAGCAAACACGCTCTTGTCGCCCACATCAGCCGCGGCGGGCATGGGAAACTTGCGCAGGCACAGCACCAGCAAAAGCCCGCTCTCCAGGGCCAGCAGGGTCGTGGTGATTGCTCCTGGCAGCAAGCCGCTGAGGTGGCCCAGCAGGGCGATAGGCAGCAGCAGGGTCACGCCGATCGCCTCCGGTCGCCTGAAGCAGAAAAATTCCTTGAAGCCAACCCCCGCCAAGGCCGCGAAAAAGGGGCCAATGGCCAGGATCCAGAGGGGCTGGCTGGCCAGGGCCGGCAGCATGGCGCCAGGGCCGCTGCGGATCGCCAACGCCAGGCCCCCCAGGCAGCCCAGTAGCCAGAAAAGCTGCAGGGCCCGGTGCAAGGGCACTAAGTAAATGTGAATCCAGCGCAGGGCTAGTCCCAGCCCTGCAGCCATCAGCAGCATCCAGGGCCAGAGCTGGTCGGCTCCCAGCTGCCGCCACTGCACTAGCAGGCTCGCTTGGCCAATGGCCACCGCCGTGAGGGCAAGGCGGTAGCCGAGCACCTCCCTCCGGTCGGTGGCGTCAATCGTGTAGGTGCCGTACACCCCTTCAAATATCGGATCAGTCATGGATGGGCACGGCCTTGCACCAGTGTGGCGAGTGGCGGCCCGGCCGGGATGATTCCCGAGGGATGGAGTGGAAAGAGGGCGCCGAAGTAATCGCTGCGCCAGGCCTCCGGGAAGCAGGTCTCGGCCACGCCGGGCAGGCTGTAGAAGCGCAGGCGCCAGTCCCATAGGGCTGGTAGCTGCCAAAGGGGTAGGCGGCTGCAACCGAACAGGGGTGCATAAACAAGCTCCAGCCGGATCAGGGTCGGGAAAAGCCCTATGTCGGCCAGGCTCAGTTGGGCCCCACTTAGCCAGGGAGATTGCTCCAAGGCCCCATTGGCGTCCAGAAGCGCTGCAAACAAGGCCGTCTCGGCCCGGTCGTAGGCAGCCTGGGTGCGGGCGAAACCACAGCGGTACACCCCGTCGTTGACGTCGCCCTGCAGCCGCGTGCGCCATTTCTCTGTGGCTTCCTGCTGGTTATGGGGCTCCAGATCGGGTCCTGCTGGAGCGGGCCAGCGGTTGAGCAGCTCGATCAGCCGGGCGCTCTCCGTAACCAGGATCCGCCGCTCACTGCGGGAATAAAGCGCCGGCACCGTGGCCCGCTGCCCCGGATCAGAGCCTGATTGCTGGTAGAGCTCGATCAAGCTGGCGCAGCCTTCGAAGGGCTCGCCAAAGCGCCAGCGCCCCTCGGCTGGATCGGGGTCCACCACCACCAGGTTGATGCTGCTGCCCAGTTGGCGCAGTCTCCACACCAGCCAGGCCCGGTGGGCCCAGGGGCAGCTGCGCCCCACAATCAACACGTGCCCATCAGCCGCGCCGGCTTCGCTGGGCAGGGGCGGCAGCGCCGTGAAGGCTCCGCTGGGGCGGCGGTAGTTGCCCTCGGCATCGGCCGGTCCCAGGCCGCCCATGAGCTGGTGCCATTGCCAGTGCCAGATCGCGCGGGCCGTGCGCACCAAGGGGGCGGGGGGAGGCATGGTTGCGGGGGCGGCAGAGCTCTGAATCTGCGTCAGGCTGGGGCCGAAATCCATTTCTGGCCTTCTTCTTTTTGATCAGCCAAATCGTCAAACCGGCCCAGGTGCTGGTCGTGGCCGGCACCCACGGCAATGAACGCAACGCCCCCTGGCTGCTGGAGCACTGGCGCCGCCAGCCCGAGGCCCTGCAGCGCCACGGGCTTGATGTGGCACTGGTGCTTGGCAACCCAGCTGCCCACAAAGTCAATCAGCGCTATGTGGAGCGGGATTTAAACCGCTGCTTTTCTCCCGAGCTGCTGGCGGATTCCTCGAGAAACGAAGCTGATCTGCAGCGCGCTCGCCAGCTGCTCGCTTGCCATGGCCCTGATGCTGAATCTCCTTCGCTGGTGGTGCTCGACCTACACAGCACCACCAGCGCTATGGGTAACTCCTTGGTGCTCTATGGCCGGAGGCCGGCCGATCTAGCTCTGGCGGCGGGTTTGCAGGGGGAGCTGGGGCTGCCGATTTACTTGCACGAGGCCGATGCTTCCCAAACGGGCTTTTTGGTTGAGCGCTGGCCCTGCGGCCTGGTTATCGAGGTGGGTCCGGTGCCCCAGGGGGTTATCCAGGCTCAGATCTGCCGTCAAAGCCAGCTCGCCGTTGAGGCGGCCCTGGCCGTGTTGGCGGCAGCCCAGCGAGGCCGCCTGAGGCTGCCGGCTGAGCTGGTGGTGCATTGCCATCTGGGCAGCTTGGATTTGCCGCGCCATCCAGATGGTTCACCTGCCGCTTGCCTGCATCCGGAGTTACAGCATCGCGACTGGCGTCCCTTGCGTGCGGGAGATCCGGTGTTTGTCGATCCCTGCGGCAAGGAAATTGGCCTGGCCCTACCGCCGGATTTGGCGGGGGAGTCCGTTTGGCCCGTCTTTGTGAATGAGGCCGCCTACGGCGAAAAGGGCATTGCCCTAAGCCTCACTCGCAGGGAGTGTTGGCCGGTTGGGCCTGACTGGTTGCTGGCTCTAACAGACATTGCCTCCCAGTTGGCTCAACGCGGGGCGCCGTTGTAATCGATGCCAAGGACGGTGCTCCCGTCACTGGAGATGCGGATTTCGGTTTCCACCGAAGCCGGCAGATTTAGTTGCTGCCAGCCAGGGGCACCGCCTAGGAAGCTAAAGAGATAGCCATCACTGGTTGAGCTGATCAGGCATTTGTTGCCGGCGTTCGCCGTTTCAAACATGCACTTCTCTGGTCGGTAGAGCCCCAAGCCCCCGTTGCTCTGCACTGCGGTGTTGCGAGCCAGGTTGAGGGCCCGCACGGCGCTGAATGGAACGGGTGCCTCCGCCTGGGCCCGGGCCGGCGCGGAATTCACAAATGACAGGCTGCCAGCGCCCAGGCAACTGGCCACCAACAAGCCACCCGCCAGCAGTCGCGGATTTAACAACGCCGCTACTGAAGCAAAAGGTGAACCCATGGGTTTATCGACGTGAGAGATCCAGCTCAACGCAGCGGCTCTGTCAGTGTCAAGGCGACTTAACCACACACCAAGGTGGCCTGCTCCTTGGTGCAAGGCAGGTCGCTCTTGCTGCCATCAGCCCAATAAACGCGTAGGCGATCGTCTGAAGTGCCGCTGCGGTACGTCAGGGATTTGATCGCTCCAGCCGGGGGCTTGCCAGCTGGGTCGGCGCCGTTAGCGGCGGGCGCCGCGTTGAGCTTTTGTTCTAGCTGCTGAATCTTTACTTCCAACTGCTCCTGGCGCTGCTGCAGCTTTTGCAGCTCGGCCGAGGGTTGGCGCTGACAGCCAGCAGAGAACAGGCAGGCTGCGGCCACGGTTGCTGTGGCCAGGCTGGCCCGTAGAGGCACGGCTTTAAATCGAACGAGCAGGGCCATGCCAGAGACGCATCCTGAGCTGTCCTCTGCTTAGCAGTGGGCTGGCCTGCTGGCTACGGATTGCCGCCGCCGCACCCCGGCATAAGCGGTGCTTATAGGATTCATCAGCAGGGCTTTGGCGCCTCCCGGCCAGCCTTCTCACTAATCCCGCAATCTTCCGTTACGGTCCTGTTACGCAATGTCCTTGCGCTCGACGGGATTCCGTCTGGTGGCTTGCCACCTTCCATACCCGTTCCTCTGGAACACCCTCTTCTCGTTCTCATGACAACCACTATTCAGCAGCGCCAAGGCGCTTCTGCGTGGAACCAGTTTTGCGACTGGGTCACCTCCACCAACAACCGCCTCTATGTGGGCTGGTTCGGTGTGCTGATGATCCCCTGCCTTCTGGCTGCCACCATCTGCTTCATCGTGGCCTTCATCGCCGCACCCCCTGTCGACATCGACGGCATCCGTGAGCCCGT
>NZ_JAGQDB010000110.1:0-6565 GCF_024346495.1 Cyanobium sp. A1C-AMD
TGGTGCCGACCAATGGCCAGGCCAGCACGTGCATCGATGGGCAGACGCAGCCCTGTTGACATGCATAGGAGCATCAGAACTCCAGACAGGTGAAAAGGTGCACGCCGTGGCTACCCGCAGCGATGGGTGAGCTCAGGCAAATGCTTTTTGTTGCTTTAAGAATGCTTTTATGGCCACAAACCCGTACTTTGTCGTTGGACCGGCGTCGCCGCCATTCCTGGATCCGGGATGAGGTCAACGCGTCTATCGGGCTACAAATCTTGCAGCCCTTGATGGCACTGGGTTGTGCCTGGCTGCTGGTGGCACCTGCCCATGGATTGATCGCCAGCCCTCACGGCGAACAGGCCTTCGTTCAATATTTGCTTTGAAAGGCAGCAGTGATGGCGTTCACAATCGCTTCCCACAGGCCAGGTTTCGTTAAAGCCGGGATTTCCTTCGCCAAAGCGTTCGATAGCTTGCCTCTGTTCACCTCCACGGAGCGAATCATGCGATCAATCTGCATGTTTGGCATCTCGATAATCTCTTTGATGGCGGCTCTAGCTTGAGCATGCTGCTGCAAATGGCGCGATTCCTCGCGCATGTGCTCGGTAATGGTTCGCCTCAGCACGTTGGCCAGATACGCCACATGTTCGGTTAAATCCGGATATCGCCACACTGGCTTGGCGATGTAATCTCCGTCGAATTCAAGATTGGATCGAATCCCATCGGGATAGCTCGTCGGCGCCGTCGCGAACTGATAGGTTCCCGCCAATGCATTCATGAGCGGTCGTGAAACTCGATCCAGGATTCTTGCGTAGCCTCGCTGTTCTCCTGCATCCCTGGTGATCAGAGCCGACACGGGCAGGATCATCGGTTCCTTGATCGCTCCATCACGCCGCAATGCATCGTTGATCAGCAAGCGATGCACTCTTCCGTTGCCATCGGCCAGCGGGTGGATGTAGACAAAGCCAAACCCCAGCACAGCGCTCCGCATCACTGCCGATTGACCCTGGGTGCGCTCCCAGAACACAGCCAATCCGTTGAGCATCCTGTTCAGCTCATCGGCAGGCGGCGCCACGTAATGCACCACTTCTTCAAAGCGAATGACCTCTCCCACAAAGACTGGCGATTGGCGAACACCGAACTGCTGCAGCGTGGTGCCCCGCCCCAGAATCTTCGCTTGCAGCTGGGCGAGTGCTGGGTCGCTCAGCGGCAGCTCTCCTACACCGGTGTGCCTCGCGAGCACATCTGCAAACCGCTGAATTCGATCGACACGATCCACTTCTCCTTCGATGGCAAAACTTGCCTTGCTCTCGCGCAGCGTCATCCACACGGCTGAGCGCATCAGCGCCTCCTCGCCAAACTCCACTTCGAGTTCACGCAGCAGATGCGGCAGATCCACTGCAACGGCATCAGCCCAGGCCCGCGTCTTGCGCACGATGGGGCAAAACGCGGGTGACCCAGGCAGGTTGTCGCGCAGGCGCCAGCGGCGGTTCGCCAAGGAACGACCCGCTGATGCCGCAACCACCTTCTGATCGTCCAGGACGGACACATAGGCACCGCCAATCGTTGCCCCCGCCTTCAGTTCACGACCTGTCAGCCACTCGTACAGAAACCCGGCCCTGCGGGCGTATTGGCCGCTCGGTTCGTGCTGGATCCAGGCTTCCAGCTCAGCCGTGTCGAGCTGCTCAAACAGGCGGCTCAGCATCTCCAGGTGCGGCACCTCATGCTTGAGATGAAAGGTGAGATGCCCGCGCAAGCTGGCAGTGGGCCTCATCGCCTCCACAAAGGTTTCTGTGATGACGTCATCCACCAGCTCTGTCTTGCGGCGCCCGCCGATGCGGCTCTGCACCGCCAAGGGCATCACCAGGCGAAGCTCATATCTCTCCACCAGCCAGGCGCCACCGATCAGGTTGTGTGATTCCATCCCGGATCAGGTTCAGTAACTGGGTGTCGGGGGGTCTGAGTAAAAACAGGGCAGGCTGCGTAAAAACGGGTTGAACCGCGCAAAAACGTGTCGATACTCAGTTCTATGCGCAAAAACACTACTTGCTAGCGCTGCCTTGAGGGCAGTGGCTCCAAGGCCGATTCAGCGTGCGATCCCTTCAAGCCAGTTCAAGGCGTTGCAGATCGCCGAAGCGTTCGAAATCGCGACCAAAGCTCACGAGTCGCCAGCCATCGCAGGCAGGTGTGGCCAGGCTCACCCCAGGCTGCTTGCAGAAGTCCTGCAACAGTACGGATGCCTCCGAAGGGCTTTTCACGGCATTGCTGAGGGTTGTTGAGTCGATGGCCAGACCTCTCTCGAGCTTGGGGAGCTGCTGGGCTGAGCGCGTGGATGCGATTGGCGTCGCTGCCTGGTTCAGCCCTTGATCCACGAAGGCCTGCAACAGCTGTTTGATGTGACCCGCTCGCTGGCAGCCCTGACCTTGAGGCGGGCAAAGAGGGGGGCAGGCAGCTCCAGGGTGGCGCGCACGCCGCGTGTTCGCCTAATGCGTATTTAAGTGCGCATCAAGATTGGTTGTCTGTGGGGTGCCTGATCGTTGGCGAATTATGACTAGCGGATTTCTGGCGGAACGGTTGTCGCTGCTGCGACCTGCCTGTGCAGGTGATCGCCCTTCGCGGCTTTGTGCATGGGCATAACACCTTTGCGCGAGCTGATCGGCTGTGAGTGTCCGGCCAGCGGTGGTCGACTCCTCTGGGTGGATTGAGGTATTTACCGATGGCCCCCAGGCCGGCAGCTTTGTGGCTGTGCTGGACTCTGCGCCAGCCCTGGTGGTACCGGTGATCAGCATCCTTGAGGTGTTCAAGTGGGTGCTGCGTGAGCACAGTGAGGCCCAGGCCATCCAGGCTGTCGCCGCCATGCACAGGGGGCTCGTGGTGGATCTCGACAGCGTGTTGGCGATTGCAGCGGCCCAGCCCGAACCCATCAGGCCCGCCTGCACACGATGGATACCGACTTCCGCGGCCTCGCACCGGGATCCCAACCGCTGCGCGCAAGACTGCGTCATCGACCTCTGACTCGCTGCAAGATGAGCGCGCAGCGCTGTTCGATCAGGCTGGCGATGTCGCCCACCAGTTGGCGGCCGCTGGCCATCGAGTGCCACAGAAGCCAATCTGATCAGCAAGGCAAAAACGCCTTACAATTGAGCTCGAAGGTGCGCATTGAAATGGTCGAGCCCCCAACGCAAAGGCGCAAACGATCGCGGTCCCTCACCGTCACCCGCAAAGGGCAGGTGACGCTGCGCAAAGATCTCCTGGCCCATCTGGGTATTCAGCCTGGCCAGCGCATTGATGTGGAGGTGCTGCCTGGCGGCCGGCTGGAGCTGCACGCCGAGCAAGCCACCGGCAGCATCAACGGCTTCATCGGCCTACTGGCAGGCCGCAGCAGCCACTGCGCCAGCCTGGAGGAGCTGAATCAGGCCGCCGCCGCCGGCTGGGCCGGGCTCGGCGACGCAAACGCCCAACCCAGCACCAGCCCATGAAGATCACGGCCGACACCAACGTGCTGGTGCGCGCCCTGGTGCAGGACGATCCCGAGCAGGCCAAATCAGCCTGTGGACTGCTGGAGCAGGCGGAGCTGGTGGCGATCCCCCTGCCTGTGTTGTGCGAACTGGTTTGGGTGCTGCTCCGTGTCTACCGCTTCTCCAACCACGACTGCGTCAGCGCCATCGAAGCGCTGCTTGCCAGCAGCAGCGTGGTGGCCGATCGACCGGCCGTGACAGCCGGGCTCAAGCTGCTCGCATCGGGCGGCGATTTCGCCGATGGCGTGATCGCTTTCGGTGGAAGGCAGCTGGGCAGCCAGCAGCTAGTCACCTTCGACCGCGAAGCAGCGCGTCTGCTGAGCGAAGCCGGCGAACCCGTGCATCTGCTGCGGTGATGCCCGCACACCCAAATAACTCTCTGCGTGGAACTTGGCTGGAGGGCTGGCACAGCGGAGTTCAAGCGCCTCGCCCCTGCCTCAGGCTCGAGCTTTCTCCTCCTTAGGGATATTCGCCATACACTCAACAGCTCGCGCTAAGCCCGGATGCCTTCACCACAGGGTGCGTCAGGCGCATCTAAATCACCACTGTTCAGGAATCTGTACAGCCCGTACAGAACGATGGACACTGCTCGCACCACCCATCCCACCGAGCCCCTGTCGCAACTGCGGCGGGGGCTTTTTTTATGACTTTTAGCGCTCTCACCTCCCAGCTGTTGCGGCTCGCGCCCCTGCCGCGCCGCCTGTTGCTGATCGCCGCCGATGCCCTGTTCATTCCCTAGGCGGTGTGGCTCAGTTTCTGGCTGCGCCTGGCCCATCCCTTCAACGCCAACTTTCTCCAGAGCCTCTGGATGATGCCGGCTGCCCTGCTGATCGGCGTTCCGCTCTACGCGTTCACCGGTCAATACAAGGGCCTCACCCGCTACGTGGGTAGCCAGGCCCTGTATCGCCTGGCTGGCCGCAATGGGCTGCTGGTGGTGTTGTTGGTGCCGTGGGGGTGATGCTGCGGCTGCTGCTCACGGGCTTCACCGGCGCGGTGCGCTTCGCATTGCGTGATTTGTTGGTGAGCCTCCAGAACAAGCCCCGTCACGCCCTGATCCGCGTGGCCGTCTTCGGCGCCGGCGTCGCCGGAGTGCAGCTCGCTGCAGCCCTGCGCCACGCCGGCAGCCACAGCGTGGAACTGTTCCTCGACGACGAGCCCCGGCTCTGGCGCCGTGAAATCAATGGCATCGCCATTCAGCCGCCCCAGATCTTGCGCGAGCGCCGCGGCGATGTGGATCAGGTGTTGTTGGCGATGCCCTCCCTCAGCCGCAGCCAGCGCCGCCGCATCGTTGACGATCTTCAACCCCCTCGGCATCCCCGTGCTGCAGGTGCCCTCGGTGGAGGAGATCACCAGCGGCCGCACCCGCATTGATGCCCTGCGCCCGGTTGCTATCGAAGAGCTCCTCGGCCCCGGCATCGCCGGCCAGGTGGTGCTGGTGAGTGGCGCCGGTGGCTCGATCGGCGCCGAGCTCTGCCGTCAGATCCTGGCGCTCAGGCCCCGCCGCCTGGTGCTGCTTGAGCGCAGCGAACCCAGCCTCTACGGCATCGATCAGGAACTGCGCCGCAGCCTTCCGGCGGGAGTGGAGCTGGTGATCCAGGCCGCCGTGCTCGCCCGCGGTGGCGACCTGTTCCTGCTGGACATGGGCGAACCGGTGCGCATCCTCGATCTGGCTAAGCAGATGGTGCGCCTCAGCGGCCTGTCGCTGCGCGATGCCCAGCACCCCGAGGGCGATATCGAGATCGTGTGCACCGGCCTGCGCCCCGGCGAGAAGCTCTACGAAGAACTGCTGATCGACGCCGAAAGCGAACCAACCAGCCATCCGCTCATCTTCCGCGCCACTGAACGAGCCATCCCCCCCGAGCAGCTCTGGCCTCAGATCGAGGCCATGGAGGCCGCCATTCGCTGCCAAGACGCCCATGCCGCCCTCGACTTGCTGGCCCAGCTGGTGCCCGAGTGGCAGCGGGGTGAGGTTGGGGGCCAGCCCCAGTCGGCCCATCCAGTGGAGGTGGCTCAAGACTGAAGCATGTGGGCTGTTCAGCCGCAGTTCTTTATTGTTGCCCAATTTATGTGTTTATGCTCATAAAATAGATATTGTTCATTTCCCGTGTGTGGCTCTCGTGGGGTCACTTGCAGTGGCCGGATGCCGGCGCGGGCAATCCAGCCCTAAAGCGTGAATGATCCTGGCTAAAGTTCGGTAATTCACTCGGTTCGCTCTAGGCCATGCGCAGCACCATCACCGCCCGTGGCCAAACCGTTATCCCTGCTCCGATTCGGGCGCGCTTCTCCCTCGGTCCATCCCAGCGGCTGGAATGGATCGTTGAAGCCGATGGCTCCATCCGGGTGGTGCCGGTGGATCTCTCGCCGGTCAAAGCCTTTCGCGGCATGGGCCGACGTGGTTGCTCCAGCCAGCGCTTGCTTGCTGACCGCGAAGCCGAGCGGCAGGCCGAGCAGGCTGCTGGCCACTGATTTCTTACTCACTGAATTGAGTGCCAGATGGGATCGCTACTCCTGCTCGACACATCGGCGCTGCTCACCCTGCGCGACGACGAACCCGGTGCTGGACGGGTTGAAGAGGCGCTTGAGCAACCCGGGCGCTGTTACGCCTGCTTTCTCAGCCGGATGGAGGTGCTCTACCGCGTCTGGAAAGACGAAGACGAGCGCGCCGGCCGCCTCGCCTACGAGCAACTCAAGGCACTGCCGCTGCACTGGGTGGAGGTTTCAGAGCCCCTGCTCGAGCAGGCCGCCAGCATCAAGGCCCGTCATTCCCTGTCGTTGGCTGATGCCTGGATCGCGGCGGCCGCGCAACAGGTGGGTGCCACCCTGCTGCACAAGGATCCTGAGTTTCGTGCCATCGCCAACCTTCCGCAGGAATGGCTCGGTTGATCGCCTGAGAGGAGGACGCCGTAATTCAGGCCTGGCTGTCGACTCGTTCCGTGCTTACGCGGATGTCCTTGTCAGTACAGGTGTTCTAAGCTGTGCTCAGGGTATGGGCTGGTTACGGTGTTCCATGGATTTGACTGTCAAGGCTGGATCACGCCTTTTACCAATTACGTCCATGTCAACCT
>NZ_JAGQDB010000111.1:0-6548 GCF_024346495.1 Cyanobium sp. A1C-AMD
GGGGAGATCGTCTTGCTGGTAAGGCGAAGCAGGCCGAGGCCAAAGTCCGTAATACCGTCGAAGACGTAAGGGATATGGCCAGATTGGACTAATCTCCCCTCTTTGATCGGTGTGCCTACATTTTATTGGCTAAGATACCCCTGCTAATCATTCATATTTGGCTTAAATATTGCCTCTTATGGCGTTGTTCGCTGTTGGTCTAATTTGCTAGTCCTGTGACCATCACATGAAACACTTTGTTGTCATTAATTCAGCAAAAAACTTTGAAGATACCTGCTTTGATCTGAATACGGCTGTGGAGGCACATCATTTTGGACTGTTAGCTATTCATGATCTTGCGGCTACCCTGCGTTCCAAAAATATTCAATTCTCTGAGAACTGCCGAGTCTTTGAGGTGTGCAATCCACAGCAGGCTGCTTTAGTGCTCGAAACCGATATGTCCTTGTGCATGGCCCTTCCTTGCCGAATCTCTGTGTTTACGGAGGCCGGACAGACCAAGATCGCCATGATCCGACCTGCCGACTTGTTTCGGGATCTTTCTGATACTCCAGCTCTTATTAAAGTTGCGCTAGAGGTTGAGTCAACCATGATGGACATGATTAATGAAGCCTCGTCTCCTGCTTCCAAATGCAGCACATTTTGATCCACTGTTTCTTGCTCCGATTTACTCTGTCCCAATACATCATTCTGAAATAGATCCATGGGAATTGCATTTGTTCCTCGTTGAGCTTCGCGATTGGGTCCTTTCAGGCGAGCACCATATGCATAAGGTTTCGCAATTCCAGACCTGTCAAAAGGCCCTGGAATGGCTCACTCTGGCCCAGGTTCTTAGTAGCAGACACGGTCGCAATTGCTTGTTCTACTTAGGGCGTGTTGGTAGTGGCCGTATCGATACCGATATCCTTAACCGGATTGATGGGCATCTTACTAGGGACGATTTGGATGTGGCTACGATGTTAAGCTCCCTGGAGAGGGATATTAAATGCAAGCGACGGCATGTTGATTTTAGTGCATAGGTTTTCCTGTTAATTGGAGCGGCATGGGTTTAGTGGGTAGTCCTGGTTTGCGTCCGGTCCTCATTGATCAATACGTTTTTTCCGTTTATTCTTCTTTGTCAGCTGCCCTGTTCGTTAATAACGTTTGATAAGTCTTTTGCCTCGTCTTCGCCAAGATGCTATTTCTTGTAGGCGCCGAGCTGTCGCTGCCGATTCATTATTGATTGAGCTGTAAATTTGCCGCAGTTGTTGTGTTGTGCTCTGTCCTGGCGATATTGATTTTAGTTGTTTGCGGTATGTGGCCGCTTCGCCATGCTAGTTGGAACACTGTTTCTTGAAGCACTTATTACTGGCATCATTGATCAGGCTGAGCTTGATTGGCTGGCAAGCCATCAATCTGATTTTAGCCGATTAGAGGAGACTACTGCTCTTAGATTGGGGCGTTTTCTTGATCAAGGAGTTGTTCAGCTTGGATGCCGTTTGCCCTGTTCTCAGGTGCCTCTTTTGTCGTTAGTAGTCTTTTATGCTGCCCTTCCTAATATTCAAGAATTATAATATGGCCAAGTGTTCATTAGCTTTTTTGCTTCGGGGCCCTGGCTTCCGGAGTTGGGGCCGCCCCGACTCATGCCGCTCCCGCCGCAGCGATTTACTGCGCCTCAGCCGGGCTGCCGGTTGGCTGCGTGGGGTGACCAGCTGTTAGCGCCATCACTCCCGGTGTTGATCCAAACATGGTCGGACCGGTTAACCGTGCCGGTTTCCGCTGAGTATCTCAGCAATCTGCGCCACTTTCCGCACTCCAATTCGTCCTGGCCGCCTATTGCGAAGCCGACCTGAGAATGCTGGTTTTTGTTGAGGAGCAGCACCGCTCAATTCATGGCGTCCCGGGCCAGGGTCCTGCTGCGGTCGGTTTTGCTTAGATAGGATGGCGGAAACTAAATCAGCTACTACCGATGGATGGCAAATTATTTGTAGGTGGCCTACTCTTGATTTTTCTATTCTTGTATGTGGGGGTTTACCTGTTGACCAGAGGCCTTCCCCCGCCTGTCTAGACTTCCACTCGCCAGCTTGTAAATCCTTATTCGGTTGCGCTTGCAATCGCGGCAACTGATCCTCTGGCTGTCTCGGTATTTCTGCGCTCACAAGTACTAAGTTTGGCTGGCCAATGGCTGCTATGAGCACACTTTAGCTGTCGTATCTAGCTGACTAGAAGACTGCCAGCAGAAATATCGCCTATTCTGATCCCATATGGCGGTGCGCTGCTGGTTTTCAGCGGCCGCACGGTGAAGATCTTGTCCGCCGCCTTGTTGGGATTCCCTTTGGGGGCAGAGGCCGCTGGCACCGTGATGGGCAGCACGGTTATTTCGGCTTGGACACCGTTGAGCTTGGGTAATAGGTCCCCATTCCAGGAGCGATCGCTGCGGCTCAGGGTTTCTACCTTCACGCCTAGGGCAGCCGCGCTGGGGCCGCTGGCCCTGGCCTGGATTGGCTCTTCAAGGGTGCCGAAGTGGCTGATTGAAATCCTGGGCCCTTCCCAGCCTCAGATGTGAAGCGGCCTTCATGAAGTCTGATTTCCGCGGGTGAAGAGCCATTGCGGCGGCGGTGTGGATGGTTGCCTTTTTGGCTTGGCGGAGAGATCGTGTGGACATCGGGATTCGGAGGCTCCACTGATGGAAGACACCCCCCCTGAGCATTTGCCAGGAGCGCGCTGACGATCCGGCCCCTGCTCCAACACTCTCGACGGATCCCTGACGTCTCTTGGCTGAAATGCCGCCACCGCGCCGCCCTAGGTGCCCCGGATTAATTGAGACGTCCCACTAGTCACCTGGCCCCAGGTGCCTGCGTCAGCAGCTCCGCAGTACAACTGAAGACACCCAGATCTAACGATCTGATTGCTATCTAACTTGCGCCCAGCCGAGCCCTACCCCTCCGGGCAAACGCCACAGCTGGGTCAACAGAAGCCCGGGGCTTGCGTTCCGGGCTTCCTAGTTTTTATGCCGCTTGGGAAAAGGCCATGACGGCGCCACCAGAGACTCATCAGCAGTCGATTGAGCGCCGGGCCCAAGAGCTGCTGGCCCAGCTCAGCGTTGCCGAGAAACTTGCCCTGCTGGAGGGCGATACCGACTTCTGGCCCGGCATGGTGGAAATTGCCAGCCGCGACGCCTCCCACCTGCACCCCTGGCCAGCGGGAGTGTTGCCGCGCCTGGGGCTAGCCGGTCTGCATTTTGTGGATGGCCCGCGGGGGGTGGTGCTCCAGGGCGGGGCGACTACCTTCCCCGCTCCGATTGCTCGCGGTGCCTGCTGGGACGTGGATCTGGAGGAGAGGATCGGTGCGGCCATGGCCCGCGAGGCTCGCAGTTTCGGGGCCAACTGGCTGGCGGCGGTTTGCGTAAATCTCTTGCGCCACCCCGGCTGGGGCCGGGCCCAGGAGACCTACGGCGAAGATCCGGTTCTGCTCGGCTGCCTGGGGGCGGCAATGACCCGCGGCATCCAGCGCCACGCCGTGGCCTGCGTCAAGCATTTCGCCCTCAACTCGATCGACAGCTCCCGTTTCCTGGTTGACGTGCAGGTGAGTGAACGGGTGCTGCACGAGCTCTACCTGCCCCACTTCCGCGCCTGCGTAGAGGCAGGGGCGGGCTCGCTTATGAGCGCCTACAACCAGGTGAATGGCGAGTGGTGCGGCCAGCACCCCCTGCTGCTCAACGAAATCCTCAAGCAGCGCTGGGGATTCACTGGCTTCGTGGTGACCGATTTCATTTTCGGGGTGCGCGATGGCGTGGCGGCGGTGCGGGCCGGCCAGGACCTGGAAATGCCCTTCCGCATGATCTTTGCCGGTTGCCTGACGGCTGCCGTTGCTGATGGTCGGTTGCCGCAGCAGCGCTTGGATGACGCCGTGCTGCGCCAGCTGCGGGTTCAGTTGGCAGTGCGGGAGGGTTCCTATCCCACCAGCCTGCGCGGCTGCGCCGAGCACCGGGCCCTGGCCCGGGAGGCTGCCACCAAGGCGATCGTGCTGCTCAAAAATGAAGCCTTCCCCCCTGGCCCTCCCCTGTTGCCCCTGGATCCGGCCCGCTCGCTGGCGGTGATCGGCAGCCTGGCCGCCATCGCCAACCTGGGCGATCGCGGCTCCTCCGACACCCGGCCCGAGCCCGGCGTGGTGGTCACACCCTTGCAGGGGCTGCAAGCAGCGGCTGCGCCGGGGGCTGTGCGTTACGCCAGTGGCGAGCGGCTGGCTGAAGCCACTGCCCTGGCCGCCAGCTGTGAGTCGGCCCTGCTGGTACTTGGCCTCGACTGGCGCCTGGAGGGGGAGCACATCCATCCCGGCGACATCGCGCCGATCCTGTGCCAGATACCGCCCCCCCAGTCCCTGCTGCGGCGCTGGTGGCCGCCGGTGGCCGGGGCCATTGCCGCCATCACCAGCTACGGCTCGGCCCGTCAGGGGAGTGATTTCGCCGCCGGCGACCGCACCAACCTGGAGCTGCCCGCTGAGCAGGTGGCCTTGATCGAGGCAGTGCTGGCGGCAAACCCCCGCACAGTGGTGGTGTTGATGGGAGGTGGGGCAATCTTGATCGAGGCCTGGCGCCGTGCTGTGCCGGCGATCCTGCTGCTCTGGTACCCGGGGGAGCGGGGCGGTGAGGCCTTAGCCGACGTGGTGTTCGGCCAGGTGTCTCCCAGTGGGCGCCTGCCCTTCGCCATTCCCACCAGCGCCGACCACCTGCCTGATTTCGAGCCCCGGGCTCCCCAGGTGCGCTACGACCTCTGGCACGGCTACCGCCGCCTGCAGCGAGACGGCAATCCGGCCGCCTTCCCCTTCGGCTTTGGGCTCTCCTACGCAGAGCTGCGCCTAAGCCAGGCGGAGGCCGAGCTGCAGCCAGATCAAATTCGGCTGGCCGTAACTGCCCAAAATGCCGGCCTGCTGGCCAGTGAGTTTGTGGTGCAGGTGTACGCCGAACCCCCTGGGTTACTGCTGGAGCGGCCCCAGCGCAGCCTGGTGAGCTTTGCTCGTGTGGCGCTGGGGCCAGGCGACTGCCGGCGGCTTCAGCTGCTCATTCCGCTGCGTCAACTGGCCTATTTCGATGAAGCCTCCAGCCACTTTTGGCTGGAGGCGGGTTGCCATCGCCTGCGGGTTGGCCAACACAGTGAAGATGGGGGGGTGCTGCTGGAGATCAATTGCGAGGCAACGGATCTGGGCCCCTGATCAGCCTTTGCCCAGCAGGCGCTGCAGCCGCAGGCGGTTGTAGCGCTGCACCCACAGGCAGGGCAGGTTGAAGGCGGTGGCAAAGGCGAGGTTGATCAGCACCCCCGCCGGCGGCAGCCACAGGGGGGTGATAGTCCAGAAAAGCCACAGGGCTAGATGCACCAGCTCGGCCCGGCGAGTTTCCAGCACCAGCCGCTCCAGCTTGATGCTCTCGCGGCCCACCAGGCTTGCCTTGGCGATCCCTTTGGGCAGGGCGTTGCCGGCATCGGGCAGCCAGGGCTTCCAGCTGCGGATCGCCAGCCGGTTCTCGAAGCCCTGACGGCTTTCGCTCCATGGCCGCCGCATAAACCAGTGCTCCCGCTCCAACCAAGCGGCTGGCAGCCTGTTGGCCAGGGAGCCCACGAGCAGGCTCCAGAGCAGCCAGCCGAGGGCGCTGGAGGTGGCTGTCATCAGCGGAGAAAGGTTTGTCATCAGGGCCGCAACAGCTCCTGGGCCAGTAGCTGCACCGATTTGGGAGCGCGCAGCAACTGGGGATGGGCCCACACCGGCAGCATCTGGGTGCGGCCCACAGGCAGCACGGCCCGCCAGCCGGGCAGCACGGCTAGGTCGATGGTCGAATAAAAGCTGCAGCAGTCGATCCCGGCCAGGGTGTCGAGGTTGCCGTTGAGCTCGGTGAGCAGGGGGCTGCCCGATTTGAGGTCGGCGATACCCGCCAGTAGGCGGCCAGGCCAGGGCTGGGCGGTGAGGGTGCCCTGCTGGGGACTTCCCACACTGGTGAAGCGCCTGGTGCGACGTTGGCCGCCCAGCAGCTGGATCCAGGTCCGGGCGATTACGCCGCCGATCGAAAAGCCCAGCAGATCAATGGGTTGATCCAGCCCGAAGGCCGCTTCGATATGACTACCGAGTAGTTCGGCCGCCTCGGGCACGGGGGTGAGGCCAAACCGCAGCGGTAGCTCGGGGATTAACAGCGGTTGGCGCTGGTCGCCCAGGCAGCGCTTAAGCGCATTAAAAACCGCAGGGCTGTCGAGCAGCCCGTGCACCAGCACCAGGGGGGTTGCATCGGCGATGGGACCACCATCCGATTTACCTACTCAATCTGACCTTTCCACCACGATGCTGCGGCCCAGGAGCAGATCCCGCGCCCCATTTACCCGTTGCATCGTGTCGTGACTGCCGCCGCGGTCTGGGTGGTGCTCGGCGGCGGCGCTCTTCCAAGCTCGGTTGACGTCGTCGGCGCCGATGCGCCCGGCCAGGGGCAGGTGCAATCGCTGACGCGCCACGATCGCATCAAGATCGGGATGCTTACCCAGAGGTCCCCAGTCGGCTTTGCTCAGCGCTGGGCTGCGCTTTTTGCTCCCTTT
>NZ_JAGQDB010000112.1:0-6492 GCF_024346495.1 Cyanobium sp. A1C-AMD
ATGACCCTTACAAAGGACCTGGTGATGCCGCCAGCCCTGCGCTGCGGCAGAAGCTGATCGACTGGCTGCGCTCGGTGTGGCTGACGCGCGCCGAGCCGGCCTCGGTGCTGGGGCCGGACGGGAGGGAGCAGCCGAATCTCTCGGCCCAAGTGGTGGTGCTGACCCGCTGGGACCACCAGGACGTGATCGGCTGGCTGCTGGAGCAGGAACTGGGCGAGGCCCCCCAGAACTGGACCGTGCTGGACCTGCCAGCCATCGCCGAGGACCCGGCCGAGCGTCCCCAGCTGCCGCCCACCTGCACCCTGATCCCCGACTGGCGGCAGCCAGGAGATGCCTTGTGCCCGGAGCGGTTCCCCCTGACGGAACTGCTCAAGATCAGGGCCCGACTCGGTGCCTACTGGTGGGCGGCGCTGTACCAGCAGCGGCCCAGCCCGGCGAGCGGCTCGATCTTCCTGCGGCAGTGGATCCGGCCGCCCTTCCCCCGCGATGACGGCAGCCTGCGCCACTACGCCCTGCTCGCTCTCTCCTGTGACCTGAGCTTCAAGGGGGAGGCAGAGAGCGACTACTGCGGCTTCTGCCTGGCCGGCCTGCTGGCACCACCAGCCCGCTCTGCCATCCCCCGATCGGGTGAATCTCAGGGCCCATCGGGGCCAAAGGAGTTGGAGATTGAGGTGCTCTGGGCCGCCCGCCATCGCTTTGGCCTGCCGGAGGTGATCCGCTTCCTGTTGGGTTGCCTGGAAGCGCTGGAGCAGCAGGGACTCAGGCCCAATGCCGTGCTGATCGAGGACACCGCCAACGGTCCGGCGGTGCTGCAGACGCTTCGCCGCAGGGTGCCGGGGATGCTGCCGATCACCGCCAGAGGCAGCAAGGAAACCCGCGCCCATGCCGTTGCCCCCCTGGTGGAGGCCGGGCAGATTCGCTTTCACCACCGCGCCCAGCCGTTGGTGGAGGAGGCGATCCGCTTCCCCAAGGGCAGCAAGGACCTGGTGGATGCCTTCTGCCACGGCGCTCTCTGGCTGGAAGGCCGTTACTGGAAGGCCCAGGGCATCCAGCCGGTGGTGACGCCGCTGCTGGTGAGCCGGTGAGCGAGTCGATGGTGTCCGCGGTGCGGGAACATCCCAAGCCTTCCGCAGTGGAGAGCCCACGCCCTGTCTTGCTGACTCCTCCTGCTGTGCAGCTGGTGCTGCCGCTCACGGTGGTGCTGGTGGGCAATGCCGCTGGGGCGGAGCGAATGCTGCGGCAAAGGCGCTTTCGCCGGCCGGCGTGCCATGCCCGTGCGCAACAGCTGGAGATCAATCTGGTGGCGCCGGCGCGTCACCACCCCAGAGCCTGGGCTCAGCGGCCTCTGCGCTGCAGGCCCCAGCGAGAACGGCCGGTGCGGCCCCATGCCGCTGCCGATGCCCTGGCCCTGGAACACATGGACCTGGCGGAGAAGATTGCCGGCAACTTTGCCCGCCGCACCGTCCACCCGAAGGAGGACTTGCTCCAGCTGGCGATGATCGGGCTGATCAAAGCGGCGCGGCGTTACGACCCCTCACGGGGCCCATTTCGGCCCTACGGGCGCACCTATGCCAATGGGGAGATCACGCACTTTCTGCGAGACAACGGGTTTCTGCTCAAGGTACCGCCGACTTGGCGGGAGCTCCACGCGCGGGGGCAGCGATTGCTGACCTCAGGAGTAGGCGTGGGAGAGATGCTGGAGCGAGTCGGGATTAGCCGCGAGCAGTGGATTCAGATCGTCGATGCTTGCTCAGTACGGGTGGTTGCATTTCCTGTTGATTGAACGCTTAACGCAATAAGTGGGCATAAGCTTTAGGTAAATAGCCGATACTCTCGTCTTCTGCGTCGGCATGATCAGCTGGCGCAAAGTTCGATTGTTCTACAAAGCACAATCAATCCGTTCTCATGAGTCACATTTCCGATGATTGCCCTTTTCCCGGCTGATGCGTGCAGCAGCTAAGATACCCACGACCTTGGCTGCGGACAAGTGACCATATCGCCTACGGCGCCTCGGCTCTTTCGAAGACATCGTTATCTGCTCGCCCTTCTTGAATCATTAGGAGGACGAGCATCCAATACTGATTTTCAAAAGCTCCTTTTCCTCTTTTCTGCAGAGACGCCTCATCCGCGACCTTACGAATTTGTGCCATACAAGTACGGTGCTTTCTCTTTTACTTCCTATGCTGACCGTCTTAAGCTGATCGACAAGGGACTGCTTGTGGGTTCAAGTGATTTATGGGAGCTCACTCTTGACGGAAAGGCTGCAGCCGGCTTCGACGATGATCTTCGCAGAGATGCTTCGTCCTTTGCCAGCCGCCTAGGCCAGATGCGAGGCAAAGAACTCATTGCGTATACGTACAAGCATTTCCCGTACTACGCAATGAATAGCGAGATTGCCGATGAAATACTATCTCACGAAGCATGTGCACTTGAGTCAATTCGACAAATCAAGCCGGCTTCAGGAATGGCAGGGCTGGCAACCATTGGATACGAAGGCAAGTCTATCGAGGCTTACTTGAATATCCTTCTAAAGGATAGCGTTACTGTTTTGTGTGACGTAAGACGTAATCCGATTAGCAGAAAATACGGCTTTTCTAAGCGCGTCCTTGCTTCTTCCTGCTCGCGAGTTGGAATTAAGTACGAGCACTTGCCTCGGCTTGGAATTGAATCTAGCAAGCGCATAAATCTTGGGACGCAGGCTGATTACGACGACCTATTTGGCGAATATTTTAATGATTACCTTCCCAAGCAAAAAAATGACCTGAAGTCAATTTCTTCATGGATTCAGTCTGGCGAAAGAGTTGCCCTAACTTGCTATGAAGCCGATGTGAGCCAGTGTCATCGCGGCTGCGTGGCCAAGATGCTTCAGTCTTCCTCTACAGATCTAACTCTAAGCCATCTGTAATTGGGAGATGAAACAAGAACGGTTACTTATTCTTGTCAAGACCTATCCCACCCTTTCAACGAAGTACGGTGAGACAGTCTGTACGGCAGCTATGAGGGAAGACGGGACATGGGTACGCTTGTATCCTGTCCCTTTTCGACGACTTGGCGAGACTGAGCAGTATAGAAAGTATGATTGGATCAACTGCAGGATCACGCGAAATTCCCAAGACCGTAGGCCTGAAAGTTTTAGGCCCCTAGATGAATCTGAGTTAAAACCAACTTCTCATGTAGGAACCGAGCAAGGATGGTCTGAAAGACGCAAAATTGTACTTAGAAAGGCGCGTGTTTTTGATAAACTTGATGAACTTATACTTGGCGCAAAGCAAAATGAGATATCCCTTGCCGTCTTTAAGCCCGCAGTGGTTATTGACTTCGTCTGCGAAAGGGAGGACTCACGTGAGTGGGATCCGAAAAGGCTGATAGCTATGCGTTCGCATATTGACCAATTCTCTCTTTTTGATGATAATGAATGGCGCAAGACCTTTCAAGTAATACCTAAACTGCCTTACAAGTTCTCTTATCGGTTTCAAGATGCAAATGGCCGAACAAGCCAGCTGCAGATTCTAGACTGGGAAATTGGCGCCCTCTTTTGGAATTGCGTATGGAGAGACCCTCAGCGGAACGAGCAGAATGCAGTTAGCAAGGTAAAAGCAAAGTACTTTGACGAGTTTATTGCCAAAGACCTGCATTTCTTTTTGGGAACAACTCTTCAGTTTCATTCTGTTGCTCCTAATCCCTGGCTTATCATTGGTGTTTTTCCTGCTCCCTATCAGACTCAGCTCCCTCTTTTCTAAATGAGTAGCAATCTACATCTTGTTGCTCTACTGAGCGTCTGGATTGTCAGCGGACAGAGTTGACGGCATAGGAGACACCTTCAAATCCCGCCTTCAGAATCTGGATGTTAGGCCAAATATGGGTGAACATCATATGATCTGACCTGAAATTCACCGACACGGCAGATTGAAGTCTGCATGAGCTGCAAGTTATTCTGCAACAGAATCTCATATTCATGCTTGAGCTTCTGGTTGCCCGTCACTTTATACGCGAATCCAAGAACCGAGTGAGAAGCTGCGATTTTTAGTATTGCAATTTGGCCATTCTCTTTTTGTGCGTGCCACCTGGCGACGCTCGGATGCATTGTCGTAGACATTGGGCCATCTAGAATCGCTACCTGTTCAGAGGCAAAGATTCCTCCGCTATAGAGGATCTGCCCTGTCTGAAGATATCCACCATTGCTTATCACTTCTAGATTGACACCAGAAAGATCTACGCCGATAGCCTGGATTCGATAGGCCCTAATATGCGGTACGTCTTTTAGATATGGCATTAATCTCTGCCACTTCGCGTATACAGTAGAAGACCGCAGTGCTTCTTCAACTGCTTTGGCGGTATCGCCTAAGCCTTCGTCGCTAATGATTTGATCGAGCAGTGCTTCATGAGACTCGTGGACTTGTGATGGCCTGAGCTCTCTGACGCCTTGTTCTGCTAGCGCTTGGGATATCGACGAATAGGAATGGGTTCTGATTGGGAGCAAATCAACTAGCTCTAAATCTGGATTAGCCATTAGTGCCTGCTTGAATGCCTAGCGCTAAATGGGCGGCCCCGCTTAAGAGGAGGCCCGCCCCTTCGTTGGTCGCACAAGAAGCCGATCTCATTGTTAGTTGAAGCTAAGCCCACTGCCTAATGGCCAGTCTCAACAAGATGACTCTTCATGCTTTGTTCTTTTGCGGACTCCCATAAGAAACCCTGCCCCTGGTTCTGATCGACCTGCTTGTCCTGACGCTCTGACCAAAATCATGCATATCCTGCATAGCGTACCCGCGATCAACCACGGCTTCTGGCAATGGCTCTGACGCAGCCAGCAGCCAGTGCCCACCACCCGCCGCCGCAGGACAACCACCTCCAGTAGCCCCGCCTCCCCACCAGAGACGCAACACAAAGCTCCTGCTGAGCCCCCTTGGCTGGAACACCCAACCCTCTCCGGCCTGCGAGACCGCCTGCAGCTGGCCTACGACTGCTGGACCCTGCTGGAGCTTCCTGACGGCACCAGCCGCCGGCCGGTGTACCTCCCCCGCGGCATCGAAGAGCCCGAGTCCTGCTACCTCAAGCGGCTGGAAGCAGCTCGACCCACCGGCTTCTACCGCGATGCCCTGCGGACCTACGCGGGGATGCTGTCGCGACTTGTCTGGCAGGAGCTGCCCGACTCGCTGACCAGGGTGGCCACCGATGTGGACGGCCAGGGCACCGACCTGGGGGTGTTCCTGTTCCTGGCCGACCTGCTCACCCTGCGCGATGGCGGCTGCCTGATCCTGCAGCTGCCGCCCCAGCACCGCTGGCCCTCAGAAGGCGACCGGCTGGAGGCCCTGGCCAAGGGCGACCGGCTCTCCCTACCGCGTCTTCAGCTCGTTCCCCGAGGTGACCTGCTCAACTGGCGCCTGCCTACCGATGGCGTTACCGGTGCTCCGGCGTCGGGGCCGGTGGAGCTCGTCTGGCGGGAGCCACGCCGGCAGGCCCTGCCGCCCCGCTTTGCCAGCGGCAATGCCGCTGTGCCCACGGTGCTGATCGACGCCCACGGCGGCCTGGTGCCTGACCTGCAGGCCTGGCTCTACCGCAGCCTCACGGTGACGGACGACGGACTGGTGCTGCGCAGTTGGCAGGCCAACCCCAACCCCGGCGCCGTCGATGGCTACGACGTGGTGCCCATAGGCGAGCCGGAGCGGATGCCCCAGCGTTTTGACCTGCCGGCCCTCTGGTACTCGGTGGATGGCACCGCCTTTGGAGAAGGCGATCTGCCACACCTGGGCCTGGCCCACCAGTACCTCAACCACTACCGCTGCCGCAGCGAATACGAAGACCTCCTCTCCCGCACCGCCTTGCCGGTGGGCGTACGCACCGGCCTGGTGGATGCCTACGGCTTCCGCCGCAGCGACGGCGCCCTGTGCTCGGGTTCGTCCACCGGGGGCGCAGAAGGACAGCGCCCCCAGCGCCTGGTGCTCTCCACCTCCTCCTTCATGGACCTGCCGGAAGGGGCCAAGTTCGAGTGGGTCGAGATTGAGGCACGATCGTTGGCGGAGCACCGGGCCTACCTGCAGCAGCTGGAGGAGGCCATGCGCCGCGACGCTCTGATTCCCGCTGGCGGCCACGGCCCGGCTCGTACCGAGCTGGAGATTTCCCTGACTGCCGGCCAGAGCTTTGCGGTGCTGCAGTCGCTGGCGGGCCAGAAGAGTTCGATGCTCAGCACCCTGCTGCGCCAGTGGACCCGCCTCACTGGCGAAAAGCTGGCGGACACACCGGCCTGCAGCGTGGAGATCTGCCCGCTGGTGCCGCCCCAGCCGCCGCGCAAACCCCAGCCCTCGGTGCAGGAGTGGCTGGTGCTGCATGAACGGGGGGTTATCGACGGCGCTGAGCTGCGGCAGCATCTGGGGCTGGGCGAGCCCAATGGGGGGATCGGCGGGGGTTGAGCTGGCAAGGGAGGGCATGACCCAGTCCTCCCCGCCCACCTACACCTGGCGCCCTGGTGACGCCGAGGCCCTACGCATCGCTCTT
>NZ_JAGQDB010000113.1:0-6272 GCF_024346495.1 Cyanobium sp. A1C-AMD
AGGTCCACGATCGAGCGGTCCACATCCAGGTCGCCGCCAAAGAGGTGCACGAACTCCGAATCGGAGTTGATCACCCCATAGCTCTGGCGGTAGCCCTCGTTGACGGCCCGGAAGCCGACGCGGGGCAGCTTGGTCTCCGCCGGGAAGCTCAGCGAGCCGCCCACGAGGTTGCGGAAGGGCAGGCGGCGCAGCAGCTCCCCCTCCGCAAAGGTCTTGAGCACCGCCAGCTGTTCAGCGCGGCGGGCATATTTCTGCGCCTCGATCAAGGTCAGGCCCAAGGGCACTCTCCCGGGGCCTTGCCCCAGTGACAACAGCAGCTGTTGCCAGGTCGCGTCAGGACCGTTGGATGGTGGAGTGATCAGCGGCCAAAGAAGCCGCTTAGCCTGATCCCATGGCGCCATCCCGCATCACCCACAACCCTGAGCAGTGCGGCGGTAAGCCCTGCATCCGCGGTATGCGCATTCGCGTGCGGGATGTCCTGGAGCTTTATGCCGCGGGGTTGAGCAGCGAGCAGATCCTTGCCGACTATCCGGATTTGGAGCCGGAGGACCTCAGCGCAGCACTGGATTACGCAGCTCGGGAGATCGACCATCCGGTGTTGGTGGGATGACGCTGTGGCTGGATGCCCAGCTGCCGCCTGCCCTGGCCCGCTGGATCGGTGAGCAGGCATGGGGTCTGGAGGCCGTCCCTGTGCGGGAGATCGGGTTGCGGGATGCCAGCGATCCGGAGATCTTCCGGCGGGCACGGGTCGCTAATGCGGTGGTGATGACCAAAGACCGGGACTTCATCCGCCTGCTGGATGAGCAAGGACCCCCTCCCCAGGTGATCTGGCTGCGGCTGGGGAACAGCAGTAATGCGGCGTTGCAGCAAGTGCTCACAACCACCCTTCCGCAGGCTCTGGAGCTATTGCGCAGCGGTGAACCCTGGGTGGAGATCCGGCCCCAAGCCAACGCAGAGACCTGATCGCTTCCGGACGGGGTGTATCCAACCAACCATGGGTGGTCGACTTGGCGGCGAGAGCAGTAGGCGCTCCAGGGGATGCCCCTGTGCAACGGGAGTGGTGGTCCCGTCCTATCTGCATCTCCGCCATGGCCACCATTCCCGTCAGCCCCGGTCTGCCCGATCCGTCTTGTCTGCTTCCGTCTGGCCGCCAAGGGCAGCACTAAGGCGCGGCACCTGTTCCTCGATGGCGAGGGCCAGGTCTGCATCCAAGTGGTGTTTCGCAGCGCTGGCATTGCCACCGCTGGCCACCGGGGTAATGCTGTTACAACTCACAGTGACGACCAGACCATGAGCCGCAACCAAGATCCCTTCCAGATCCCACGCGCCGGCTGGGAAGCCGCGCCCAGCGCTGGCCTGGCCTCGATCGATATCAATGCCAATGGCGGCGCCATCAACGGCGGTGAGTTCGTCCTGGAATCCTCCCTCGGTGGGGTGGTCATCTATGCCGGCTACCAGGCTCTGCTCACCGCCCTGCGCACCGAGGCACTGCGCCAACGCGGCGTGATCGACCGTGCCACCCAGATCCGCGCCATTGGCGAGACGGTCTGGTCCTCCACTAAGCAGGGCGCGGTCGTAAGCCTGGCGCTCGGCCTGGTGCTGCTGGTCTTCCCCTGGCTGAGTTGGCCCCTGGCAGTGCTGGGGTTCGTGGGCATGGGCAAGGCCTCGCTCGATCTCTTCCATGCCTTTTGGGATGGCCTGGATGAGGTGCAGCGGGCTGAGCTCCTGGCCGCTGCCAACGAGGCTGGTGTGAATCTGCGCCGGTTCTTCGATGGCGAGCAGGGCCAACCGGGTAACCAGCTGGCATGAGCCCCCAGCTCCAAGGCGGGCTCTGGGGGGCGTTGATCGGTCGGCTTGGCGACGCGTTGGCCGATCCAGCCGCCTTCTCAATCCTTCAAGACCGACTGGCCCGCCATGCGGCGGAGCTCAACGGTCAGCTGCCCGAGCTTCTGCTGCGGGCGCCCGACCCGGAGGTCGCTCTGCGCAGCTGGCTCGCAGACAAGGACCTCAGCCACTGGATCCCCCAGGCCGATGGCGGCACCGCGGCCCAGGGCTGGCAGTTTGAAACTGCCAGCTGGAACCGCTCCCGCGGCGCTGCGGTGATGGAGCCATGGGAGATCGGCAGTGCCCATCTCGATGGCGGTATCGATGCACTGCTGGCCGAGGGCATGCCGCAGGCGGTGGCGATCGAAAGCCTGGAAGCGGCCCTTCTGGCGGCGGGCCTCAGCCTGGGGTTGTGGGCCCTGCGCCACAGGCAGCAGTTGCAGAGCGCCAATGCCCAGGATCGTCTGGTGCTGCTCCACCAGGGCCTCAGGGCCGTGGGGCTTGGAGCACTTACCGGTGTGGGGTTGTCGTTGGTGCTGAGCGTGGCCCTGGCGATGGTCCCTGGCGGGCAGGTCTGGCTGGCTGGCCTCACGGTGGCTGGCCTATCGCGCTTACTGCCGGCGTCCCGGCGAGATCCATTTGACCTCAGCGCCTACACCGGAAGACTCGCCACTGCAGGGTGAGCAACGTCAGCTGGGGGATGGGGCAGCAGGCCTGACAGATCCGCAGTGAAAGCACGGCGATGTGGCAGGCCATTGGCACTGGCAATGGGGATTAGCTCCCCACCCAGTCGCCATGACATCGATGAGTGCCGATCGCTTCCTCGATCGCTTCCGCTTCTTCTCGGCCGAGAAGAAGCAGATCCGCGCCGTCGGTCAGCTGTATGAGGTGATCAGAAGTAGCGACCAGGGCGCCGCGATCCTCGATGAACAAGCGCCCTGGGCCGTCAGTTACAGCAGCAAGCCGCCAGCGCCCCCAACCCCTGAGGCGCTGCTGCCAGCACCGGCAGGCGGTCTTGATCCCCGCGGTTCAGAGGAAGCCGGCATGGCCGGCCCGCAAAAGCCGGCACCGGTCAAACCCGGCGACAGCTATCTGCTGGTGAATGACCGCGACGAGGACCTGGAGGCCTATGACCACAGCGGCCAGTTTCTGTGGAAGCTCCCCTGCCTGGCCCGCGGCCAGGGTGCTGACACCGACTGGAGCCATACCAACACCGACACCCCGCCAGGTCTCTACAAGCTTGGGCAGCTCTATGCGGACTACGAGCAGAACCCCAATCCGCCCTGCTCAGATACCGCCATGGCCTACGGCTGGTACTCCTTTGACATGGAGGAGCTAGAGGGCCAGGAGATCAAGGCCGGCCGGGCCGGGATCATGCTCCACGGCGGTGGCTCGGCCTGCGGCTGGCCTGGTGCCTGGGCAGCGCAGCAGTCCCTGCATCCCACCTTGGGTTGCATCCGTATTCACAACGCCGATCTACGCGACAAGGTGCTGCCTCTCTACCGGCAGGGAACGGTGTATGTGGGGGTGTTCCAGGAAGAAAAGTGACGGAGCCGGTGCTGCCACCGGCTGGGTCCTGATCGAGAAGGGGAGCAGCAATGGACTCAGGACCACTGGCCCGACCGCCCAAGCCACCGTTCGACCGTGAGCGGTTCGTGTTCAAGATCCTGGCGGTGGTGATCGGCACCCAGCTGCTGATCTATTCGCTCGCTGCTGGGGTCTGCGGTCAGCGGGCACTGGCGGGCCGACCTGTTGGTCAGATCTGCCCAGGCACGCTGGAGCAGCTGCAGGGCGGCTTTGATTCCACCCTCAAGCTGCTGCTGGCGTTGCTGGGCGGAGCAGCGCTGACGCGGATGGATCGCTAACACCAATGCGATGCCGATTGCCAGGCCCAGGGCATGCAAGAAGTGAACCGCAGGTTGCTGATACGGATCAGAACGGTTCGGTTGTCTGCTGGTTATCGGCGACCCAGCGCGAGAAGGCCTCGCGATCAAGCTCGCCGCTGGCCACTGCCAAAACAACGGCCTCGGCGGCATCGATTGTGGCGGTCAACTCGACGCCGTTCAGCACGAGGGTCGTTTCCATGGCGGCATGGCCGATCCGCTTGTTGCCATCCACGAAGGGATGGTTCTGGATCAGGGAGAACCCCAGCGCTGCGGCTTTGGCATTCAGTCCTGGGTAGAGATCAACACCGCCAAAACTCTGGTGGGGCTGGGCGAGGGAGGACTCCAGCAGGCCCAGGTCCCGCAGACCGGGCATGCCTCCGGTTTGCTCGATCAAGCGACGATGCAGCTCCAGCACCTCCGCCAGGCTCAGCCAGCGCATCAGGCCAGCCGGCGATAGAGCTCCTGGTTTTTGTTGAGCACCCGATCCGCAGCGGTCTGGAAATCAACCGATTGCCGAGCAACCAAATCCCGAACTGCAGCAGAAGCGAGATCGGCCTCACTGACATGGAGCCGGCGTGCTGTTTCGCTCAAGGCCTGGGCCTGTTGGTCACTGAGCTCGATCGCGATTCCCACCGTCGCTCTCCAACTGAAGGACTGATGGCATCCAGGTTGGCACCTCCGTTCGCGGATGGCTTGCAGCGGATTGATCGGTTCCGCAGGGAAGGCTTGCTCCGGGCTTCCTCAGTCTGAGGCATTCCTGCGTCATGCCTCCGCTTCGGGAAGTCCCGTCGCTGCGCCCGCTGGCGCCGATTTCATGGCCATCCGCTCTGCTGCCGTCTCACCGTTTTGCAGGCCAGAAGAAGATCCGTTCCTGCTGCTCGAATCCACCCTCCGTTCCATCGAGGTGGTGCTGATGCTGCGGCGCAATCTGCCGCTGCGCCGCACCTGGAGTGAGCAGCCCTATGGAGAAGAGGAGATCACCCGCCTGGAAGAGGAGGTGTTGCCCGCCATCCGCGAATGTCTGGCCCGCGTTGATGAGCTCGATCAGCGGCTGCTGGCCCAGCATGAGTTGCTGGTGCTGCGCTGTGAGCTAGAAGCCAAGCGTCACGCTGTGGCCTAAGGCCCAGGAGCCAAAGGCTCAGGAGCCACAAGCTCAAGCCCGGCCGGGGGCCTAATCCCGGCTTTCTCCCCCTGTTGTCTTGCTGGAGATCAAGGTCAGCTGTGGTGCAGCGCAGGGGAGAGCACTTCCCCAATGGTTCGCCCAAGCCCCAGCAACCTGACGGGCTGGCAGCGCCGCAGGGTCAAGGCCAAGGCGAGCGCCCTACTGGCGGCCTTGACCCTGCGGCTTGATGGGCGCGAGTGGGGGCGTTTTTTCTCCTTCCTGCGATGCAAGCCACCTCCACCCTGCTCCGCTCCAGCAGCACCAGGCAGCGCAAGGCCGGCCCGGCCACCACAGCAGCTCGGCAGCTTGTTCTGTTCTCCTTGCCCGAGCCGATCGCCTGCTGCTGGGATCTGATCTGCCCAGAGGAAGCCTGGGAGCAGCCCCTGCGCTGGGCTGTCTAGGGCCCAGGCCCGCGGGAGGCCATTGCGCCTCGCGACGCATCTAATCAGTGCCACCAGCAAGCGGCCTTGCTCCACCCGCTCGCGCCTGCTCGGGGATTACACGGCGGCCTTTGGCTGGTGACCTGACTGGTTGTCCGGGATACAGCCAAGGCCTATGCCGCTACGCCTCTCGCGCCTGCTCGGGCTACGCGGCTCCGGCCGGGGTGAGCACCAGAAGGGAAAGACTCACCGCCTTGCCAGGCCACCATGCACGCAGAGCCCCTCATAACAGACGAAAGCTGGCCGGGGTGCAGCAGAGCGGGCCGGCAGGGTGCCGCTTCACGGCAGGCCGCATCAGCTCTGAACAGGCCACTTGGCAGTCCTCGATCGCCAAAGGATGCGAGCAGGTCTGTTCACCAGGCGCGGTGAGGAGGCAGCACGGGCCTTTCAGCAGGGCCACTGGGTGTTGGCTGGCCGGGCGTTGCGAAACCCCTCCGCAGCATGCCCCTGCGGCTCGCACCAGCAAGGGCTGACGCAAGGCTCGCTTTGCTCGCCCCTGGCTAGTGCTCACCTTTGGGGCGCTTGGTCGGTGTTCTCCGCACCACCCCAGCCATGGCCACTCCCCAAGGCCCCGTCTGTGAAGTCCGCCTGCTTGTGGTTCACCGCTATCAGCCCGGCGTTCAGAAGCTCGGCTCCACTCCCTGTGAGGTCGAGTTCTTTGGCCGCCGCGGTAAGCCCGTCAAAAAGATGCGGCTGATTCCTGCTGAGAAGGCATTTGCCTTTGCCCGCAAGCTGCAGGGCACCCCCGGTTGCACCGTCTCGGTCTGCTGAGCCTGCGGGCTCAGGCCCGGCTGCCGGTTGGTGGCCGGGCCTTAAAGCCAATGCCTGTAGCTGCTCCGCTGCCGCCGGGCCCTGGCCTTGGAGCGAGCAGAGCCGAACTGGGGGCTTGTGCCGTCCCGGCGGCGCCGCACCCAGGGCCCTTTTCTGATCAAGCCAGCGTCCTGGCTATTGGCGCGGCGT